>CAIUOO010000314.1 GCA_903900795.1 uncultured Gemmatimonadota bacterium
CGGCCGTGCTCGACGATCTCGCCGCGATTGTCCGCGAGCATGACACGTTGTACGATTGGGCGGCCGAACAGCTACAGCCACGCGCCATGCGCGGCCGTGCGCCGGTGTACGTGGCGACGCTCCCCGAGTGCGGCATCCCGGTGGTGGTCCGCCACGGCTGGCACGGTGGCGTGCTCGCACCGCTCACGGCCGACCGCTTTCGTCGCCCCACCCGGGCCCCGGTGGAAATGGCGCGGTCGGCCGCGTTACGCGCCGCCGGGATTCCCACCACCGAAGTGCTCGGCTTCGCGCGCTACCCGGCGTCGTTCGGGCTCTGTCATGTGGATGTCGTCACACGCTATGTGGCCGATGCGGCCGATCTCGGCATGGTGCTGGCCGGACTCGCACCGTTCGTGGACTGCGAGACCGCATTGGCCTGCACCCAGCGACTGCTTATGCAGTTGGCCGGTCAGGGCGTGATCCATCCCGATCTGAACGTCAAGAACATCCTGCTGCGCCCCACCACCGATGGCATCGAGGCGCTCATCATCGACGTCGACGTGGTGCGCTGGGACGCGTTCCGCTCCCCCGAGGAGACCATGCGCGCCAACGTCGCGCGGCTCACGCGGTCGGTCCGAAAGTGGCGCACCCATTTCGGCTGCGACGTGACCGACGCGCGCATCGCGGCGTTTAGCGATGCCGTGACGGCCGAACTCACGTCCGCCTCACCTTCCGATGAACGCTAGCGTATCCGTTTCCGCCACGACCCCGCCCCTGCCACCCGTTACGCTCCATCGCGTCGGCATCGTGATGATGAGTGCCGTCGGTGACGCGGTGCATGTCATGCCGATCATCCACGCAATGAAGGCCCACTCACCGGCCGCGCACATCACGTGGGTGCTGCAGCCCGGACCGGCCACACTGGTGCGCGGCCATCCGTTGGTCGACGACATCGTGCTCTTCGATCGCTCGAAGGGATGGAAAGGGTTTCTCGAGACACGTCGCGCGCTCGCGTCCCGTCGCTTCGACGTCGTGCTGGCACTGCAGGTGTACTTCAAGGCGGGCCTCATCACGAGCTTCACGCACGCCCCGGTCAAGCTGGGCTTCGATCGCGAACGCGCGCGCGACGCCAACTGGTTGTTCACGACACATCGCATTCTGCCGCACACCGGCCAGCATGTGCAGGACCAGTACTTCGAGTTCATCGATGCGCTCGGTGTACCACACGGCGCTCCGGCGTGGACTCTAGGGCCGTGGAACGACGAAGAGCGGGCGTGGCAGCACGACTTTCACGCCCAATTCGATCGCCCCATCGCCCCGATTGTGGTGGCGACCAGCAAGGAAGCCAAGGACTGGATGCCGGAGCGCTGGGCGGCCGTGTGTCACATCCTGTGGAATGACTTCGGGCTGCAGCCGGTGTTGGTCGGCGGACGCTCGCCTCGCGAAGTGGCCGCCGAAGCGATCATCCTGCGCGACGCACCGATGGCGCACTCGGCCCTCGGCAGCGGCCTGCGCCGTCTCGCGGCGATTCTCGACGGCGCGGCGGTCGCGCTCTCACCCGACACCGGCCCGCTGCATCTGGCGGTGGCGTTGCGCACGCCGGTGATCTCGCTGCTCGGATACACCAACCCCAAGCGGGTCGGGCCATACGACTTCGCACGCGACCTGATGATCGATGCCTACGGAGACCCTGGCGAGGAGTATCCCCTCGACATGACCTATCGCGAACACCGGATGCAGCGCATCACGGTGGACGACGTGCGCGCCATGCTCACCCGCTGGCAGGAGCGCTATCGCAAACCGCTCGCGCCGACGGTGAGCGGGCCGAACGCGTAGCGGAAACCCAGGTCACGCAGGAGCCCGACCATGCGCCCCAAGGGAAGTCCCATCACCGCGAAGTAGTCGCCGTCGATGCGCTCGACGTTGGTGGCGCCGAATCCCTGAATGCCGTAGGCCCCTGCCTTATCCATCGGTTCGCCGGTGTCTACATAGGCGGCGATCTGCGCGGCGTCGAGCGGGCGGAACGTCACGGACACCGACTCTACCCCGGAGAGTGTCAGACCGCCGTGGGCGACGGCCACCGCCGTGAACACGGTGTGCGTGCGTCCACTCAGGCGCGTGAGCATGGCGATCGCCTCGGCGTAGTCCCTGGGCTTGCCCAAAATATCGCCATCGATCACCACAATCGTGTCCGACCCGATCACGACCGCGTCGGGATGCTGCACCGCCAACGTGTGGGCTTTGTCCCGCGCGAGGCGCTCGCAGTGCGGGACGGGGGCCTCGTCGGGGTGCACCGATTCGTCC
Organism: uncultured Gemmatimonadota bacterium; assembly: GCA_903900795.1. GTDB lineage: Bacteria > Gemmatimonadota > Gemmatimonadetes > Gemmatimonadales > Gemmatimonadaceae > Gemmatimonas. The sequence continues at coordinate 2,284 of CAIUOO010000314.1, forward strand.
ACATCGGCGGGATACACCTCATGCGCAATCCCGATCAGCGCCAGCAGCTCGCGGCGACGCGGAGACTGGGAGGCGAGGATCACTCGGGGACGGGTTCCCGGCGTAGACGAGAGCGGAGCGGAGTCGGCCATGCGAGTAAGTTTAGGCGACGACGATTTTTCTCGCACCCCACGCGCTCATGTCCGACGAACAGGTCCATTTCGAAACGCTCGCCATCCGCACGCAAACCCCCGTCTCGGCCGAACGGGAGCACTCCGTTCCGCTGTACCTGACGTCGAGCTTTCGCTTCGACGACGCCGAGCACGCGCGGGCGCTCTTCACGGAAGAAGTCGCGGGTAACGTCTATAGTCGCTACGCGAATCCGAACACCGACGAGTTCGTGCGCAAGCTGTGTCTGCTCGAGGGGGGCGAAGACGGTATCGCAACCGCCTCTGGTATGTCCGCGGTGTTTACAGCGATCGCGGCGCGCGTATCGTCGGGCGATCACGTGCTGGCGTCGCGCGCATTGTTCGGGTCGACCCACCAGATCTTCACGCGCATTCTGCCCAAGTGGGGGGTGTCGTCGGATTATGCGGATGCCGCCGATCCGACGTCGTGGGAGCGACTGGTTCGCCCCACCACGAAGCTGATCTTCATCGAGACCCCATCGAACCCCGGGCTCGAGCTGCTCGATCTGCGCTGGCTCGGCGACTTCGCAGCCGCGCGCGGTATTCCGCTGGTGGTCGACAACTGTTTTGCCACGCCCTATCTGCAGCGCCCGCTCGCACTCGGCGCAAACGTGGTGATCCATTCCGCGACCAAGTACATCGACGGACAGGGGCGTGCTCTTGGCGGCGCAATTATCGGCGATGCGTCGTACATCGCCGACTGCCGCTTTTTCGCGCGGCACACCGGCCCGGCCATGAGCGCGTTCAATGCCTGGCTGCTGTCGAAGTCACTGGAGACGTTGGCCGTGCGCATGGATCGCCACTGTTCGAACGCGCTCGCGCTCGCCCAGTATTTCGAGGGGCATCCGGCGCTGTCGGCGGTTCGCTATCCCTTTCTGCCGTCGCACCCGCAGCACGATCTGGCGCGCGCACAGATGTCACAGGGCGGCGGTATCGTCGTCCTGGAGCTCTGGGGCGGTCTCGACGCAGGACGCCGGTTCCTCGACGCGGTGCAGATGGTGTCGCACTCGGCAAACCTCGGCGACACGCGCACGATCGTCACCCATCCGGCGTCGACCACGCACTCGAGGCTTACGCCCGCCGAGCGCGCGGCGGTCGGCATTTCCGACGGATTGATTCGGGTCAGTGTCGGTCTTGAGCATGTTTCCGACATTATCGCGGATCTGGAACACGCGCTGAGCCGCGTGGCCGGAGCGCCGTGATCACGCCGTGGCAACATGCTTCAGGTTGCCACGGCGTGGCACGGCGTAGCACGGCGAATGCGACACGTTCGCTAGCGATGCCGCCACGTTGATGGCGGTCACGCCCCGGCACTCGACGTGTGCGCTGGGACCAGGCGAGCCACGGTTGTCAGGTAAGCCGAGACTTGATGCGGCCGCCGATCGTGCCATGATTGACGATGCCCGTTCCGCTCAGGCCAATGCGGCGTTGGGCGCCTCTCGCTCGAGCCAGATGGTGACCGGGCCGTCATTCACCAGCTCGACGTCCATACTGGCGCCGAACTCCCCTGTTTGCACCTCGAGCCGGTGATGGCGCAAAAGCATCACGAATTGGTTATATAGTGGGATAGCGGTTTCCGGGCGGGCGGCGTCAATGAAGCTTGGACGTTTTCCCTTTCGGACATCGGCGTAAAGCGTGAACTGCGATACGACCAAGAGCGCACCTGCGCACTCGGCGAGATCGTGGTTAAGTTTCCCGTCGCTGTCTGCAAACAGGCGAAGGCCGACGATCTTGTCGGCCATCCATCGGAGTTCCGCGTCGGTGTCCGTATGCGTGAAACCTACGAAGAGCAGATAACCAGATTGAATGCGCCCGGAAACTCTCGATCCCGCCGCGGGATCCTCCGGACGAATACGTACTTCGGCCCTGCTGACACGCTGAAGTAATATTCGCATACCGCGAAAGTCTGGCATTGCACTCCGATTCTCGGAAGTGCAGAGGAAAAATGTCCATCATGACGACCGTGCAACCTCGCCTTGCGCTACACTTTGATTTGACGCCGCGCTCCGCGGCGATGGACGCCGACGCGGCCTTTCTGGCCGCGTGTGTCGCTTGGCTGGGGCTCGACCAGGGTCAGCAGTTGAGCTGGGAGGCGCCCTCCAATCACACGCTGGATGGTGGACGTATCCTCCGGTGGGCACCATACCGCGATGGCGGAAAGGCGTTGGCCGACATCGTCGTGCACGCCCCCGATCCCCTCGATCGCTCGCTGCAGTGGTCGACGCACGTTACGTACGTGGTCACCACGAACACCAGCGGCGCGGTCCACCGGCAGGTGAACCTCCGCGTCGGCACCGATGGAGGGCTCAGCAATGGCGCGCCTCCGCCAGTCCGCCCGCCGCGCCTGCTCTCTGAGCTCGACACGACGTTCACGCTGGTGTCGAACGACGGACCGCTGCAGCGGATCCCGACCCAACTCGAGGCGGGTACGCTCGACGCCTTTGTGCGCTTCGTGCTCTGCGATCCGGCGCGCACGATGCCGGTGCTCCTGCTCACCGAATTGCCCGACGGCGGTTACGTGCTTCCGCCCGAGCAGTTCGCGGCCGAAATGTTTGGCTTGGGCCTCTGCTTCATGCTGCGGCACTCCGACACGTTTGCCCTCTCTGATGCCGTGGGCGGTCACGCGCGGAGTGTGTTCCTCGGCTCGGCGCGTGCGTACCTACCCGGCTTCACGCTGGAATCGGATCCATTCCAGCATCCGCTCGTGCTTGCTCGCGCCTTGGCCCTTCCCGGCGAACGCCGCCGGCTGGTCCAGCGCTTAGCTGAAGTGTCGGTGCAGCGTCCGTTCTCCGATCCGGCCATCGTGGACACGCTCCGCGATCATCGGGCGTCGTCGTACGGAAAACGACCAGACGCCACGGAGGCCTTGGCGGCCGCCGAGTCTGGTGTGGAGATGGACAAGAGCCAGCTGATCTCGCTCGTCCGGCAGTACGAAGACGCCGTCCGCTCCGCCGAGGGCGAGTTGTCCCGCACCCGCGAACGCCTGGTCGAGGCTCGCCAACAGCTGGAAGCCGAGCGCGCCGCGGCCCGTGCCCTTCGCACGACGCTGGCCGCTCACAAGGAACGCCAGCCAATCTCCAAGCCGGCCAGCGACGCCCCGCAGTCAGTGCTCGAAGCGGTCGAGCGCGCGCAGGCACTGTACTCGGATGCGCTCCGAGTGCTGCCGTCGGCGTTCTCGTCGTCCCGCGAATCATCGTTCCCCGACCCCGATACGGCATGGTCGTACCTGAAGGCCCTCGGCGAAGTTGGCCGGCGGCGTCAGGATCGCGCCCTTGGCCGCCCGCTCGGCGAAGTGTTCGTCGACCTCGGTGTCGACTACTCACCCGGTCCGTCCGACGGCAGCCGCAAGACGCCGTACATCTTCCGCGATGGGGAGCGGGAGATTGAGTGCGCCGACCAGCTGCGGAAGGGAGCGAACCCGCTCACCTGCCTGCGGATCTACTTCACGTCGTCGGACGATGGCGGGTTCGTGATCGGCCATGTTGGCCGCCAGATCGAAGTGGTCGCGCCACCGGCTCCGGTGGCGGCGCCGGAAGAGTAGTCCACGGTCAGGGGGCCGTTTCGTGGAACTCGACGCTCGTCTCATGTTGCAAGGCACGGCGCAGTGCCCAGGCGTCAGAGAACAGCACCACCACGTGTCCCTTGTGGTCGAACAGCTTCAAACGACCCTGCCCGGTGGCCACGCGCTCCACATCGGCCTTCAGTCCCGTGATCCAGCGTGGCCAGCGGTAGGTCATCTTCTCGAACTTGCAGGGCGCCGCGTACTCGTGCTCCAGACGAAACGCCATGACGTCAAACTGCAGCTGCCCAACGGCGCCCACGATGGGCTGTGAGCCCGCCGACGTCTCGGCGAAGAATACCTGTGCCGCGCCCTCTTCCGTGAGTTGACGAAGCCCGCTGTCGAACTGCTTGCGCTTGAGCGGGTCGGCCGGAATCGCGCGGGCGAAGTGCTCGGGTGGGAAGCGCGGGATGCCCTGGAACTCCAGCTTGCCGTCGCCGCCCAGCGTGTCGCCGATGCGCAGGTTGCCCCGGTCCATGATGCCGATGACATCACCGGGCCACGCTTCTTCGATACTCACACGATCGCGCGCCATGAACTGCTGCGGCGCGGCTAAGCGGATTGGCTTGCCACTGCGCTGGTGCAGCACCTGCATGTTCGCTTCGAAGTGGCCGGAGACGATGCGTACAAACGCGACGCGATCGCGGTGCTTCGGATCCATGTTCGCCTGGATCTTGAACACGAAGCCGGTGAAGTCCGCGCTCTCTGGCTCCACGTTGCCAGAGTTCGTCTCTCGCGGACCGGGAGCGGGCGCCAGCTCGAGGAACTCGCGCAGGAACGGTTCGATGCCGAAGTTCGTGAGGGCAGACCCGAAGAACACGGGAGTGAGCGAACCGCTGATGACCCGATCGTGATCGTACGTATGCCCAGCCGCGTCGAGCAAGTCGATGTCGGTCATCAAGCGATCGAAGGCGCTCTCGCCCATCGTCTCGATGAGCGCCACGTCGTCGATACTCACGATCGTGTCATCGGCCCGCGTCGCTCCGCGGTCACCACTACGCTCGAACAGGTGCACTTCGCGCTTGAGGCGGTCGTACACGCCCACGAAGATGTCGTTGTCGAACACCGGCCATGTGGCGGCAAAGCAGTCGATGCCAAGATCGGCTTCAACATCCTGAATCAGCTTGAGCGGATCTTCGCCGTGGCGGTCACACTTGTTCACGAGGGTGAAGATCGGCGTCCGACGCCGCTTGCAGACCTCGAACAGCTGCCGGGTGCGCTCTTCCACGCCGCGGCGGTTGTCGAGCAGCATGATGGCGCAGTCGGCCGCAACCAGCGTGCGGTACGTGTCTTCTGAGAAGTCTTCGTGACCGGGCGTGTCCAGTAAGTTGAGCTGGTAGCCCAGATACTCGAACTGCAGCACCGAGCTGGTCACCGAGATGCCGCGCTCCTGCTCCAGCTTCATCCAGTCGGACGTGGCATGCCGCGTGGCACGCCGGGCCTTCACCGAGCCGGCCAGGTGAATGGCGCCGCCGTACAGGAGCAGCTTCTCGGTGAGCGTGGTCTTGCCGGCGTCCGGGTGCGAGATGATCGCAAAGGTCCGGCGACGGGAGATCTCGTGCGCGAGGCGCTCAGCGGCAACTTCAGGAGAGACAGCATCAGTCATCCCGAAAGCTAAGCGCCCCACGGGGGTATCCGAAACGGTTACTCGACCGTCACCGACTTGGCGAGGTTGCGCGGCTGGTCGACGTTGCACCCGCGCTTGACGGCGATGTAATACGCCAGCAGCTGCAACGGCACGCTCGCCAGGATGGGCGTGAGCAGATCGACCGTCTCGGGGATCCGGAACTCGTAATCCAGCTTGCCCGCCAGCGACGGCTCGTCGCGCGTGGTGATCGCGATGATCTTACCCTTGCGCGCCTTCACCTCCTGAATGTTCGACGTGATCTTGTCGAACACCGCGTCGTGCGGCGCGATGCACACCACCGGCATCATCTCGTCGATGAGCGCGATTGGACCGTGCTTCATCTCGGCGGCCGGATAGCCTTCGGCGTGAATGTACGAGATTTCCTTGAGCTTGAGCGCGCCCTCGAGCGCCGCCGGGAAGTTGTAGCCACGTCCGAGGTACAGAAAATTGGACGCGCGCTTGAATTCCTCGGCGAGCTCCTCGATTTCCGGGGCGCGATCCAGAATGGACTGGATCTGCGCCGGCAAATTGGCCAGCGCCTGCGCGATTTCACGGCCGCGCGCCACACTGAGATTCTTGAGACGGGCAAGCTTCAGCGTGAACAGCGCCAGCGCCACGACCTGACTGGTGAACGCCTTGGTCGATGCCACACCGATTTCCGGCCCGGCGTGCAGATAGATACCGCCGTCATCCTCCCGGGCGATGGTGGACCCGACCACGTTCACCAGTCCGAGGGTCCGGGCCCCCCGGCGCTTGGCTTCACGCATGGCGGCCAGCGTGTCGGCCGTTTCGCCCGACTGCGAAATCACGATACAGAGCGTGGTCGGCGTCACGATCGGATTGCGATACCGGAACTCCGACGCGTACTCGACTTCCACGGGAATGCGGCACAGCTCTTCGATCATCATTTCGCCGATGAGCGCCGAGTGCCAGCTCGTGCCGCAGGCGGTGATGATGATGTTGTCGACCTTGAGCAGGTCTTCCTTCGAGATGTTCAGTCCGCCGAGCTTGGAGAACCCTTCCTCGAGAATCAGTCGGCCGCGCATGGTGTTCTCCACCGTGGTCGGCTGTTCGAAGATTTCCTTCAGCATGAAGTGCGGATAGCCGCCGCGCTCGATCTGCTGCAGGTCCCACGCGATGCGCGTGACCGGTTTGTCGCGGATCGCCGAGTCCAGATCGAGCACCTGGTAGCCATCACGCGTCACGACGGCGATATCTCCGTCGTCGAGGTAGACCACATTGCGCGTGTGCGCGAGAATGGCCGACGCGTCGGAGGCGATGAAGTACTCGCCTTCGCCGACACCGATCAGCAGCGGACTGCCCTTTCGGGCGGCCACGATCTTGTCCGGCTCATCGCTCGTAATCGCGGCAAGGCCGTACGTGCCGTCGCACTGACGCAGCGCCTCGATGACGGCGGCTTCGAGATTTCCGGCATACGCCACCTCGATGAGGTGGGCGAGCACTTCGGTGTCGGTGTCGGACTTGAAGACGTAGCCGCGCGCTTCCAATCCCGCCTTCAAGGCGGTGGCATTCTCGATGATGCCGTTGTGCACCACCGCGATCTTGCCGTTCTGGCTCGCGTGCGGGTGCGCATTCGATTCCGTCGGCGGACCGTGCGTCGCCCAACGGGTGTGCGCGATCCCCATCGTGCCCTTCGGCGGATCCTTGGCGATTGCCGCTTCGAGCCGGGCGATCTTGCCCGCCGCTCGGCGCGTTTCCACGCCCGTGCCGCTCATGATGGCGACGCCCGCCGAGTCATAGCCACGATACTCGAGGCGCTTGAGCCCTTCCAGCAGCATGGGCGTGGCGATGCGATCACCAACGTAGCCGACGATTCCGCACATGGTCGTTCGAGGTCTAGAGTGTTCCGAGCGCCGACAACGGCTCCCGGGCCTGCCTGATCAGCGTGCGCGCGTCCTGCTCGGTGGGGCCTTCGGCGATCACGCGCACGATGGGTTCGGTGCCCGACGGGCGCAGGTGCACCCAGCGGTCGGGCCAGTCCAGCCGGAGTCCATCCTGGGTATCAGCCACGGCGTCCGGAAACGCGGCGCGCAGCGCCACGTACACAGCATCGAGCGGCGCATCGGGACGATCCAGCTTGTCCTTCACGATCACGTACCGGGGTCGCTCGGCGATCACTGCCGACAGCGGCCTCGCTTCCTCGAGCATCAACTGCAACACCAGCGCCGCACCGACCGGCGCGTCGCGCCCCAGATGCATTTCCGGAAGGATGACGCCGCCATTCCCTTCGCCGCCGATCGTAGCGCCCACATCGCGCATGGTCATCGCCACGTTCACCTCGCCAACCTTGGCGAAATGGAAGGGTACGCCGGCATCGCGAGCCACGTCGGCCACCACCTTGCTGGTGGAGAGATTCGTCACCACCGGCCCCGGACGGTGCCGCAGCACCGTGCGGGCGGCCAAGGCGAGCGTGTAGTCCTCTCCCGGCGCGATCCCGTTGTCGAGGACGAGCGCCAATCGATCCACATCAGGATCTGTCGCAAAACCGATGTCCGCGTCGGTCGCCTTCACCAGCGCCGCCAACTCGCCGAGGTTCTCGGCGACCGGCTCCGGCGGGCGATGAAACTGCCCGTCGGCTTCCATGTTGATGGCGTATACCTCACAGCCCAACTCGGTCAGCAGCTGCGGCATGATCACGCCCCCCGCACCGCGGCAGCAGTCGAGCGCCACGCGAAAGCGACGGGCGCGAATGCCAGCCACATCGAGATACGGGAGGGCGAGCACCTGATCGATGTGCCGCTGCACCGCGTCAGCATCATGCACGATCTCGCCGAGCGCGTCCCAGGTCGCGCGCGGGATACCGCTCTCCATCAGCGCGCGCATTGCGGCGCCTTCGTCGGCCGAGAGAAACAGCCCCGATGGACCGATGAACTTGAGCGCATTCCACTCGATCGGATTGTGACTGGCGGTGATGCCAAGCCCACCGGCCGCGTGGTGGTGCTCGACGGCCAACTGAATCGTGGGGGTGGGTGCCATGCCGATGTCGATCACGGTGCAGCCGACCGACTCCAGCGCGCCGTGCACGATGCGGGTGAACATCGGTCCGGAGACCCGACTGTCACGCCCCACGACGATCGTGCGTCCACCGTGCCGTGCGGCCCACGCACCAAACGCGGCGGCAAAGGTCGCGACGACTTCCGGCGTCAGCCCATATCCGACACGTCCGCGTACACCGGACACACTCACCATCAGTCCATCGAAATCCATCGCACTCCTCGGTATATCGGCGTGTTTTCGGGTATTCCCGCAAGCTAGACGCAGATCCGCCTCCGGCCAACACAAGCATGAACTGGAGCTCATCTGTGTGTTACACCATCTCGTTCACGGACGATTCAGGAGCGGCTCCCGTTACGGCCGTGGCACACACCCCTACAGTGCACTAGTCTCTTCACGCATGTCCGATCCGCTTTCCCTCCTCCCGCTTGCCATCGCCGCCGGCGCAGGCCACCTCGGCTCGTTCGATGCGGCGCAGCTCACCGCCGCCGGCCTCACGCTCTTGCAGCGATCGGCCCCGCTGGTGCGCGCGCTGGCCGGCAAGCGGTCGGCGATTCTGCTCCCCAGCGGGCCCGCCTATCTGGTCGCCCTCGCCGCGTCGGATGGGCGTGGGGCGTTGCTGCTCGATCAGCAGGCGTCAGCCGAATCGGTCGCGTGGCAGCTGGCCGACGCCGACGTGGGGGCCGTGTTCACGCTGGCCGCGCTCGTCCCGTTGCTCCCCGACGATGTTCCCGTGGTGCTACTCGACGAGGCACCGCGCCTGGCGCGTGTGATCGTGCCGGGGCGCCGCATGGACGTCGACTTGGGCTCGCACCATGGCCTCGCCCTTGAGGGCGATACGGCGACCGAAGGACGCGATGAGGAGTGCATTATCGCGTACGAGGCATCGGGTCGGCGTACGGTCCGCACGCACCGCGACCTGATTACCGCCGGCCGGGCGGCGGTCGCCGAATTCTTGCTCACGCCGGTCGATCACGTGCTGTCGCTGTTGCCGTGTCGTGATCCGGACGCGCTCGCGGTGTGCATCGCGGCGCCACTCCTGGCCGGCGCCCGTCTGTCATTTCTGTCGCCGGTGAGCGTGGACGACGTCGTCATGGCCATCGCGCAGCATGATGTCACGATGGTGGCAGGTCGATGGCGCACTTCGTCAGGTATTCGCGTTGCCGCCGTCAGCGCCGCCCTGGGCGTGGAACAGCTCCGCGCCGGCTCCCTGATTTCCGACGGCGGGTAGGCGACGTCGGAGACGGCGGTGAGCATCACCACGGCGGTCTCGGGCCACCGCGCGCGAATCTCCGTCAGCAACTGCGCGCCGTCCATCCCGGGCGTATGAAAGTCCGAAAGGACCAGCGGAGACGGGGTGGCCGCTTGCACTTGAAGGGCCTCCGCGCCTCAGCTCGCTTCGACACCTTCGAAGCCTTCCGCCTGCATGAGGCGACGCTCCGCGGCGCGCATCGACGACTCGTCGTCCACGATCAGGCAGCCGGCTTGGGATCGTTGGGATCGCGCGGATACGTGGGCCACACCACGGCAAGCGGCTGCCGTGCCGTCGGGCGAGGGCGTTCATCGCGCCGGAATCCGGGAGGGACAACTCGCCGGCGCTCCGCGTCGGCAGTACTTTCCGCCACTAGTTCGCCTCGGACCACACGGAGCCCATGACGCGCATTTTCGACGAAGACCTCGCGGGTGGCATGGCCACGCGCGCCATCCATGCCGGCCAGCGCCCCGACCCGGTGTCGGGTGCCATCATGACGCCGCTCTACCTCACGTCCACCTACGTGCAGGAAAGCATCGGCGTCAACAAGGGATACGAGTACGCCCGGGGAAAGAACCCCACCCGCCAGGCGCTCGAACGGAACGTCGCGACGCTCGAGGGCGGAACGCACGGGTTCGCGTTCGGTAGCGGCATGGGCTGCCTCGACTCGATCATGAAGCTGTTCCGCGCCGGGGATCACATCGTGTGCGGGGAGAACGTGTACGGGGGCACGTTCCGCCTGTTCGATCGAATCCTGCGTCATTTCGGCTTGTCCTTCACGTATGTGGATACGGATGATCCGCAGCGGGTGGCTGATGCGATGACGCCGTCCACGCGGGCCCTGCTCGTGGAGACGCCGACAAATCCCCTCATGCGACTCACCGACCTAGCCGCCATGAGCGACATCGCCAAGCGACACCAGGCGTTACTGATCGTGGACAACACCTTCGCGACGCCGATTTTCCAGCGTCCGTTGGAGCTGGGCGCCGACATCGTCTGGCATTCGACTACCAAGTACATCAATGGTCACTCGGATATGATCGGCGGCCTCGCCGTCGTGCTGGAGGATGAGCTGGCGGATCGGCTCCAATTCATTTTGAACGCAGCCGGTGCCGTTCCCGGCCCGTTCGATGCCTGGCTGGCTCTGCGAGGCACCAAGACCCTCCCGCTCCGCATGAAGCAGCACGATCTCAACGGTCGTGCCGTGGGCGCCTGGCTGCTGGAGCGCTTGGGGGAAGACCGGGTCATCTACCCGGGCCTCGCGCACCATCCGCACCACGAGCTCGCGAAGCGCCAGATGAGCGGGTTTGGTGGCATGATGACACTCGACCTCAAGACCATCGACAACGCCCGGAAATTTCTCGAGCGCGTGCGGGTGTTTTCGCTGGCTGAGTCGCTGGGCGGGGTGGAGAGCCTCACCAATCATCCGTTCAGCATGACCCACGGGTCGGTCCCGGCCGACATCAAGATGGCCATGGGATTGAACGACGGCATGGTCCGACTGTCCTGCGGTATCGAAGATGCCGAGGACCTGATCGCCGATCTCGACGGCGCGCTCGAAGGGATCTGAGCCGAAGCGGCTGCACACTGGAACTTGAGCACCCTCCCGCCGTAGGGAGGGTGTCTCCAGCCCCCTGATTATGCCCGCCACACCGCTTACGCAGATCTCGTCGGTCACCTGGGAACATCCGGCCGATCGAGCCGCCCTGCAGACGCTCCGCGCCCTCCCCGGCTTCGACGAAGTGGTGCGCAAAATCGCCAGCGTCTTCGGCGAACGCGGCGTCCGCAATCTCTTTCTCGGCGACGCGGTGCAAGTCGGACCGACGCAACGGCCGATGCTGCATGCGCTCTACCATGACGTGCTGCAGGCGCTCGACTGGCCGAACTCCGGCCAGTCGATCCCCCAGCTCTACGTGGCGCAGAACCCGATCGCCACGGCGGGGGCTGTCGGCTTCGACCAGCCCTTCATCGTGATCAACTCCGGCGTGCTCGAATTGCTGGAGCCCGAGGAGCAGCGCTTCATCCTGGCGCAGCAGCTTGGCCACATCATGACGGGGCGCACCACGTATCGCACGATCGCGCTCATCGTGCTGTTCTTCGGCATGAGCGCGCTGCCGCTGCTGGCCTCCATCGCGCTGCTGCCTTTCCAGCTCGCCCTGCTGGAGTGGTACCGCAAGTCAGAACTGTCGGCTGACCGCGCCGGCATGCTGGGCACGCAAGACCCGCGCGCCAGCCTCATGACCTTTCTCAAGCTGGCCGGTGGCCGCGCCTACGGCGACACGATCGACCTTGACGCCTACCTCGCGCAGGCCGCCGAATACGAAGTCAGCGGCTCGGCGTGGGACAACGTGATCAAGGCGCTCAACACGGCGCTGCGCGAGCACCCGTTCCACACGGTGCGGGCGGGCGAACTGAATCGTTGGCAGCAGTCGGGTGCCTACGGCGCGATCCTGGGCGGCGCCTACATCCGCCGCGGCAGCGAAGCCGAACGTCCGCTGCGCGATGATCTCCGCGACGCCAAGGATTACTACGCCGACAAGGCGAAGGCGGCCGCAGAGACCGTAGGCGATGTGATCAACCGCGCCGCCGATGCGTTCCGCGATGCGTTCAAGACGGCGGCCAGTGCGGCCAGCGTGGGCGACGACATGTCGCCTCCGCCGCCACCGGCTTCTCCTCCGCCACCTCCGGCTCCAGAGCCGCCGGTCGGGGTGTGATTTGGTGGTTGGGTTGAACTGATCACGCAGAGAGGCAGAGGGCGCAGAGCGCGCAGAGAACAGCAAGTTTTTTCTCTGCGGCCTCTGCGCCCTCTGCTGCTTTGCGTGATCGTTTCTTCGAGTGTGAGCGGTTCGCGCTTCACTCTCGAATTGGACTAGATTTCCCGCCATGAAGATCCTGCTCCTCGGCTCTGGCGGCCGCGAACATGCACTCGCCGATGCACTCGCTCGCGAGAACACCACCGTCGATCTCGTGGCCGGCCCGGGAAACCCGGGCATCGCCCAATTGGCCCGTGTCGTCTCGGTGAATGCGTCCGATCCGATCGAGGTGGCCGAGCTGGCCGAACGTGAGCAGGTCAAGCTTGTGGTGGTGGGACCCGAGGCGCCGTTGGCGATCGGTTTGGTAGACCATCTGCAGCACATCGGCGTACCGGTGTTCGGCCCCACGATGGGCGCGGCCAAGGTGGAAACGTCGAAGGCCGACACGAAGGCGCTGATGATGGCCGCCGGTATTCCCACCGCCCGGGCCGAGACGCACAAGAAGTCAGCCGATGCGAAAGAGGCCGTGCGCACGCGCTTCGGCGTACCCGTGGTCATCAAGGCCAGCGGACTCGCCGCCGGGAAGGGCGTGATCATCTGTCACACGCTCAAGGAAGCCGACGCCGCCATCGAACGCGTGCTCGAAGACAAAGCGTTCGGGGACGCCGGTAGCGAGTGCCTGGTGGAAGCGTTCATGACCGGCGAAGAGCTCTCGCTGTTCGCGGTCACCGACGGCTACAACGTGATGCCGATGATTGGCGCGCAGGATCACAAGCGCCTGCTCGATGGCGACGACGGCCCGAACACCGGCGGTATGGGTGCGTATACGCCGGTATCGTTCTCCACGCCTGCCCTCGTGGATGACGTCACCGAACGCATCTTCCTGCCCACGTTGCATGCGCTGCGCAAGCGCGGCACGCCATTCACCGGCCTGCTGTACGCCGGGCTGATGCTCACGGACGATGGGCCCAAGGTCGTGGAGTTCAACTGCCGGTTCGGCGATCCCGAAACGCAGGCGATTCTGCCCATGCTGACCAGCAGCCTGCTCGACCCCATGATGACGGTGGCCCACGGCGGTCGCATCGGCAGCCTGTCGCCGTTCACGTGGCGTGATGGCGCGTCGGTCACCACCGTGGTCGCCTCGCAGGGATATCCCGATGCCCCGATCACGGGCCAGCACATCACCCTGCCCTCGTTCAGCGACGACCTGCGGGTGTATCACGCGGGCACCGCTCGCGCCGTTGACGGCTCGCTGCGCACGAGCGGCGGTCGGGTGTTCGCGGTGACGGCGATGGCCGATACCTTCGCCGATGCGCAGGAGGCGAGCCGCGAGGCCGCCTCCCGCATCGAGTTCGAGGGTGCGATCTATCGCGGCGACATCGGCTGGCGGGAAGCGGCGCGACTTGCCTGAGCTTCCCGAAACGGAAACCATCGCGCGGGACCTCGATGCGATGGTGTGCGGCACCACCATCGTCGGTGTCGAGGTGCTCAAAGCCGACGTGCTGCGCGAGGCAGACGCGGCAGACTTTGCCGAGGCACTGACGGGACTCGCGATTGCGCACGTGTGGCGCCGGGCCAAACTGATCGTGCTGGACATGCGTCCTCACACGGCAGTCGCAAACGCCGCCGAGCCACCCTGGCGCGTGGTGGTGCAGCCGCGCTTCACCGGCGGGATGGTGGTAGACGACGGCTCGCTCTCGGAGGCCGACCGCGCCTACGTAGCAGTCACGCTGCAGCTGAACGACGGCCGCGCCCTGCACTACCGCGATGTGCGGCGTCTGGGAACGGTGGCGTTGATGTCACCCGAACGTTTCACGAAGTATTCGCACGCATTAGGTGCCGAACCTCTTGACCCGCAGCTCGGCGACGCCGAGTTTTCGGGACTTGTTCGGGAGTCGAGACAGGCCATCAAAGTGTTCCTGATGGACCAGAAACGGCTCGCCGGCGTCGGCAACATCTACGCGAACGAGGCTCTGTGGCTGGCCGGGATCGATCCGTCGCGCGAAGCGCGCACTCTCTCCGAGCAGGAAAGCGCCGCACTGCGGGCACAGCTCTGTGCTGTGTTGAGCGCCTCCATC
>CAIUOO010000315.1 GCA_903900795.1 uncultured Gemmatimonadota bacterium
CGGCCTCGGCCGAGTGCGCGTGCACCACCGAGCGCAGCCCCTGCGCGTTGGACTCGCCGCAGGCGGCGTCGAGCTGCTCCGGTGTCATCGTGGCTTCACCGCCGTCCCGAATGGATTTGGAGGCGAAGATCTTGATCACGTCGGCGCCGCGCGCCTTGAACCGACGCACCGAGGCGCGCAGCGAATCGGGTGACCCACCCCCTGTGCGCTCGCTGAGCGACCCGAGCGACGTGATCACGCGCGGGCCCGGAATGCGGCCCGCACTGATCGCATCGCGCAGCACGGCGTTGTCGGCCTCGCCGATGCTCTGCACCGTGGTGAAACCGGCGCGCAGCGTGGCCCAGGCATTGCCGGCGCGTTGGAGTGTGCTCACGTCAGGCGTGTCACCGTCCCGATCCTCGTGGAGCCGCTGCTTGTCGGTGATGTACCAGCCCAGATGGACGTGCGTGTCGATCAGTCCCGGCAGCAGCGTACGGGCGCCCAGGTCCAAGCCTCCCGCCGGTAGTGGGCCGGCCGACGCGCGCATGGCGGTGATGCGGCCACCCTGCACGGTCACGTCCTGATTGCGCAGGGTGCGCCCCGTGCCGTCGATGACCCGTGCGGCTCGAAGCACGACGGATTCGGTCGTTTGGGCCGAGGCGCTGGCGGCGGCAAGAGTGAGCAGCGCCGCGAGGGCGCGGCGGGAAAGAGCAGATGGTGCAGACATCGGCAGCGGGGCAGGGGAAGACCTCCTGCAAAAGAGGGCTCGGCGCGCCGCACGGCAAGGCCCCATATTTGCCTCAGAGGTGGGAAGGGTGCCGTCCGGTGCCCGTCCGATATGATCTCGTATGCGAGGGTTGGTCGATGCAGCGCACAGCACAGGCAGAGTGGAAGGGCACGGGCAAGGAAGGCAGCGGCACGCTCACCACGCCGAGCGGCGCGCTGAACGCGCAGCCGTATTCGTTTCAACTCCGGTTCGTGGATGAAGACGGGCGCAATGGCACGAACCCCGAGGAACTGATCGCCGCCGCGCACGCGGGCTGTTTCTCGATGGCGCTGTCGTTCCAGCTGGCCAACGCCGGCTTCACCGCCGACGCGATCAACACGACCGCGGTGCTGACCATGGAGCCGGTGGACGGCGCCCAGACGATCACGAAGATCGCGCTGCAGCTGTCGGCCATGATCCCCGGCATCAGCGACGAGCAGTTCCAGACGCTGGCCGGGAACGCGAAGGCGGGCTGCCCGGTGTCGCGCCTGCTGAAGGCCGAGATCAGCCTCGACGCGACGCTGGCCTGATTCGCACGCATGGACACAAAACGAGGACGGCGATGCTTGCCGCCCTCGTTCTCCGTGTTGTATATTCATATTTGCGTATATGTGTATTTAACAGCCCGGAGGAGTGATGGCTCAGAAGGTGATGCGTCCGGAGTTGCTCGATCTGGTGGCTGACCGCTTCAAGGCGTTGAGCGACCGGGCGCGCCTCAGTCTCCTGCAGGAGTTGCGCGGTGGCTCGTGTACGGTCAACGAGCTGGTCGAAGCCACCGGCATGGGCCAGGCCAACGTGTCGCGGCATCTGGCCATTCTGTTCAATCACGGGCTGGTGAGCCGAGAGCGCGACGGCGTGTACGTGCGCTACGAACTCGCCGACGCCGACGTGCTCAAGCTGTGCGAATTGGTGTGCGGACGATTGGAAAGTGAACTGGCCGAGCGGAAGATGGTGATCAGCGGGCGCTGATCACCATCTGCTCCAGCTGGCCCAGTGGGAGGGCGCCGACCTGACGCGCCACTTCCTTGCCGTCCTTCAAGAGCGCGATCGTGGGGATACTCCGGATCGCGAACCGCGACGCGACCCCGGGATTGCGATCGGTGTCGACCTTCGCCACGATTGCCTGCCCGCGCTGCTGCTTCGCGAACTGTGCGAACACCGGCGCCATCATCTTGCAGGGGCCGCACCAGTCGGCGTAGAAGTCGACCATCACCGGCACGGTGCTGTTGCCGATGACGGTGTCGAAGTTGGCATCGGTGAGCACCACCGGCGCGTCGAGCACCAGTGGCACCCGGCAGGTCCCGCACTTTGGCAGAGCCTCGGCGCGTGACAGATCCACCCGATTGAGTTTGCCGCAGGCGGTGCAGGGGAGCACCGCCTTGCGGGCGTTGGTGGTGGTCATTGATGGGATTCCGTGAGTGGACTAGCTGGGACTAGCTGCGCTTCGGCGTGCATCCGAACATACCCGCCTTCCCCAGCATGCGTTCAAGTGGGCAGAAGTTCGTGATGCTCGACTGGAACAGGTTGAACCCCACGAACGCCGTGAAGAACAGGAAGCCGGGGTGCACGAAGTAGCCGAGGGCGACGGACAGCATGACGAAGACGCCGGCGATGCGACGGATGATCGTGTCGTTACACATGAGTATTGCTCCGGTTGAGTTGCCAGTAGAGAAGCGGGACCACCACCATCGTGAGCAGCGTGGCCACGATCGCCCCGCTCATGAGCGCAACGGCCAAGCCCTGGAAAATTGGGTCGAGCACCATCACGAGACCGCCTACCACCACCGCGGCGGCCGTCAGCGCGATCGGACGGAACCGCACCGCGCCGGCTTCGAGCACCGCGTCGGTCAGTGACCGCCCGCGGGCTTCTTCGAGCTGGATGAAGTCCACCAGCAGGATCGAGTTGCGCACGATGATACCGGCCAGCGCGATCATGCCGATCATGCTGGTGGCCGTAAAGAACGCGCCGCTGATCGCATGCCCAGGCAGGATGCCGATGAGCGTGAGCGGAATCGGCGCCATGATCACCAGCGGGATCGTGAAGCTCTGGAACCAGCCCACCACCAGCACGTAGATCAGCAGCAGCACGATCGCGAAGGCGAGACCGAGATCGCGGAACACCTCGATCGTGACCTGCCACTCGCCATCCCACTTGATCGCGGTCTCGCTCACCGTAGCGGGCGGCACCGCGTTGTAGCGCGTAATTGCGGCGCCGTTCACGCGGATCGCATCGAGCTGACGGTTCATGTCGAGGATCGCGTACACCGGACTCTCGATTTCACGCGCCACGTCGCCGGTCACGTAGATGGCCGGCCGCAAATCCTTCCGGATACGCGACCCGTCCCGCGTGCCGTTCACGACCGTGACGAACCGGGCCAGCGGCTGCGGGCCCTGCATCGTGGCGATGGGCAGCGACAGGAGCGCTTCTACGCTGCTGCGCTGCTCGAGCGGCAACCGCGGCACAATGGCGATGCCTTCGCGCGCCGTCGGCGAACTGGCCACGCCGGCCGGAGCGCCGGAGAGTGCGAGGTACAACGTCTGCGTGATCTGTTCCACGCTCGCGCCCGACTCGGCGGCCCGCACGCGGTCCACGCGGAACGTGCGGTTGGCCTGCGGCGCCTCGACGGTCCAGTCCACGTCCACCACACCAGGTGTTTTCTCGAACACGTCCTTTACCGCGCGTGCCGCGGCCAGTCGCGTGGAGTCGTCGCCGGCATACACCTCAGCCACCAGCGTGGAGAGCACCGGCGGTCCCGGCGGAATCTCGGCCACCTTGGCCGATGCCTGATACAGCCGGGCAATGCTGTCGACGCCAGGCCGTACGGCCACGGCGATGGCATGACTCTGCCGATCGCGCTCGCCCTTCGGCAGCAGGTTCACCTGCACATCGGCCACATTGGCGCCGCTGCGCATGAAGTAGTGGCGCACCAGTCCGTTGAAGTTGAACGGCGCCGACGTGCCGGCATACACCTGCGTGCTCACCACTTCGGGGACGGTACTCAGATACGCCGCGATGCGTGATGCCGCTTCGTTGGACGTTTCGAGTGTGGTGCCTTCGGGCAAATCGAGCACGACCTGGAATTCACTCTTGTTGTCGAACGGCAGCATCTTCACCTGCACCGCCTTGAACCCCACCAGGCTCACGCTCACGAGCAGCAGCGCGATGATGCCCGCGTAGAAGGCGCGACGGCGCCCCTGCTGCTCCATCAGCGGCACCATGATCATGCGATAGATCCGGTCCACCTGACCGCCTTCTTCGGGCGGATGGTCCGGACTCGCGTGACCGGCGGCGACATGCGCCGCCTTCACGTGGCCCTTGAGCAGCCGATAGGCGAGATACGGGGTGACGATGAACGCCACCGCGAGTGAGGCCACCATGGCCACCGACGCGCCGATCGGAATCGGCCGCATGTACGGGCCCATCATGCCACTCACGAACGCCATCGGCAGAATGGCCGCAATCACCGTGAACGTGGCCAGGATCGTCGGGTTGCCGACTTCATCGACGGCATCGATCGCGGCCGTTTCCGCGTCACGATCGCCCATCGCCAGGTGACGATAGATGTTCTCCACGACCACGATGGCGTCGTCCACCAGGATACCGATCGAGAAGATCAGCGCGAACAACGTGATGCGATTGAGCGTGTAGCCGAGCGCGTAGTACACGAACAGCGTGAGGGCGAGCGTGACCGGCACGGCCACCAGCACCACCAGCGCTTCGCGCCAGCCCAGGAACAACCAGATCAGGGCGGTCACGCTGAGCGTGGCGATGATGAGGTGCAGGATGAGCTCCTGCGCCTTCTCACCGGCCGTCTCGCCGTAGTCGCGCGTAACCGACAGCTGCACGCCGGCGGGAATGAGTCGACCCTTCGCCTGGTCCACGCGCTGCATCACGGCATGCGTGACCTCAGTGGCGTTGGCGCCCTTCCGCTTGGCCACGGCGATGGTCACCGCGGCTTCCGACGCGCCACGTCCTTCCCGATGCGATACGTAGCTCGTGCGTTCGCCGAAATCCTCGCGCACGTCGGCGACGTTGCGCAGATAGACCGCGCGGCCGCCGCGCGACGACACGACGACGCTGCCGACATCGAGCGACGTGGCCAACGGTGCGCCGACGTCGATGCGCAGCACGCTGTCGCGCACCGCGATCTCACCGGCGGCGAGGCGCGCGTTGGCGCCCCGCAAGGCCATCATCACTTCGCCCGGCGTCACCCCACTCGCCGCCAGTCGCGTGGGGTCGATTTGCACGCGGATCTGCTTCGGCGCGCCGCCGGTGACAAACGTTTCGGCCACCTCGGGGACGGTTCGGATTTCGTCTTCGAGATGCGCCGCGATCTCGCGCAGCGCGTTGGCGTCGACGCCGGCGCCATGCAGCGTGAGCGCCAGCACCGGCACGTCGTCGATGGAATGCGCCTTGATCACCGGCGGCATCGCGCCGGCCGGTGCCTTGTCCATCGCGCCGGCCAACTTGGCCTGCACCTTGGTCACGCTGCGCTCCTGGTCTTCACCGACCTTGAAGCGTACCGTCACCATGGCGTAGCCGTCGCCCGACATCGTGTACACGTGATCGACGCCCGGCAGCTCCATCATGCGCTGCTCGATCGGGCGCGCCAGCAGATTCTCCGCTTCCTGCGGCGACGCGCCCGGCATGGCTGCGATCACGTCGATCATGGGGACGGAGATCTGCGGCTCTTCTTCGCGCGGCGTGGCCAGTATGCCAAGCACGCCCACGGCCAGCGACGCCACGGTGACCAGTGGCGTGAGCTTCGAATTCAGGAAGGCTTTCGCGATCCGGCCCGAAATGCCCAGTGCGCGTGGCGTGCTCACTTGGCCGCCTTGGCGGACGGCGCCGACGTTGCGGTCGGCACTACCGTCGGCACCACGATCGTCTCACCCACCTTCAATCCGCTGCTGACCGCCGTATGCGTGGCGGTCGAGACACCCAGGCGTACCCAGCGGCGTTCGTCGCCGGTGGCCGAGCGTACGATGACGCCGGTGAGGTCGCCCTCGCGCACGATGGCGGCATTCGGTACCAGCAGCGCGTGCTCACGGGCCACCGGGATGGACACCATGGCCGCACTGCCGCTGCGATACTGTCCGGTGCGATTGGCCACCGTCGCGTTTACGGTGAACAGGTTGCCCGCGCCGGCCGGCACCACGCCCTCGATGACCGCCGATACCGGTGCGCCGTCGATCGTGGCGGCCAGCGTCTGCCCCCGCTTGAGTGTGCGTACCGCATCACCCGCGGTGGTGACGCTAATGCGCAACGTCGAGCCATCCTGCACGGTGATCAGCGGCGCGCCGGGCGCGGCGAACGCGCCGGGATCGACCGCGCGGACGGTGACCACGCCGCCAAACGGTGCCGTGATCGTGGCATAGCTGCTCATCGCATCGAGTTCCCCCGAGGCGGCCTGCGCGGCCCGCAATCCAGCCTCGGCGCGCGCCAATCCCGTTTCCACCGCGTCGAGCTGCGCGCGGGTGGCGGCGCTGTCGGCGTACAAGGCGCGAAAGCGTGCGGCAGTGGTGGCCGCTTCACGCTGCATGGCCTGGGCGTCGGCAATCGATGCTCCCACCTGCGCCGCCTTGGCGGTCAGGTCGCGGGCATCGATGCGGAGCAGCGTCTGCCCCGAGCGCACCACATCCCCTTCGTGCACCAGCACCGCCGTGACGGTGCCCATCAGCTTCGTGCTGAGCGTGGCCTGCTGGATCGGTTCGGCCACCCCCGATGCGCTGATCGTGGCGTCGATCACGGTGTCGCGGATGACCACCGCCGTGCCCGCCACCTGGGTCGCGGCCGGCGTGGCGGTCTGTTCGTCCTTCGCGCCGGAGCAGGCCGCCATCGTGAGTCCGGCAAAAGCGGTGAGGGCGGTCGCGGTGAAACGAGAGATGGTCGACGTCATGTTGAAGGCTCCCTGATATCGGTTCGGACGCATCAGCGCGCCGTCGTGGTGGAGTGGTCGAGTGCGGTCAGGGCGGCGGGGTCGCCACCGGATGCCCGTCGCCACGTGGCGATCGCATCGATGACGGCATAGCGCGCGGCGGCATGGGCGAGGGCGGTGCTGGTGGCCGATGATTCAGCTGCCAGCAGTTCGGCGATCGTGGCCAGTCCGCCGTCGTAGCGCTTCTGCACCAGCCGGTAGGCCTCGCGACTCTGCTCCCGCGCGTCGCGGGCCAGCGTGAGGCGCTGTAGCGAGAGGGTAAGACGACGGGCGGCGTCATCGCGCTCGAGCCGGCTCTGTGCCCGGGCGGCATCGAGACCGGCGCGGGCGGCATCGGCCCGGGCACTGGTGACCGCC
The DNA here is from genome assembly GCA_903900795.1 of uncultured Gemmatimonadota bacterium. Lineage (GTDB taxonomy): Bacteria > Gemmatimonadota > Gemmatimonadetes > Gemmatimonadales > Gemmatimonadaceae > Gemmatimonas. Next base: position 7,042 of record CAIUOO010000315.1, read on the forward strand.
ACATCGGCCAACTCAGCGTTGCCGCCGAACAGCGACCACGAGGCCATCACCCCGACCGTCCAGTTCTTTTGTCCGGCATACAACGTGCGCGGGTCGTTCCAGTCGTAGCGTGCGAAGCCGTTCACCCGCGGGAGCATCGTGCTCGCCGCGCGGCGACGATCCGTGGTCGCGGCCAGCACACCGGCCTGCGCCGCGCGGACATCGTCACGAA
>CAIUOO010000316.1 GCA_903900795.1 uncultured Gemmatimonadota bacterium
ATGCTGTTCTCCGACGAGTGGGGCGGTGGTTCGTCGCCCAAGTGCCGCGCCGGTGACAAGCCGGAGTGGGGCGCCAACGCGATCTTCTCGATCGTGAACAAGAAGCTCGTGTTCAAGAGCTACTACAAGATTCCGACCGTGCAGTCGTCGAACGAAAACTGCGTGGCGCACAACGGCTCGCTGATCCCGATCCCGGGTCGCGACGTCATGGTGCAGTCGTGGTATCAGGGCGGCGTCTCGGTGTTCGATTGGACGGACCCGTCGGCGCCGAAGGAAATCGCCTCGTTCGATCGCGGCCCGGTGGATTCCACCCGCATGGCGATGGGCGGTTCGTGGTCGGTGTACTGGTACAACGGCTCGATCGTGAGCTCGGAAATCGCGCGTGGTCTCGACGTGGCTGAGCTGGTGCCCAGCCAGTACATCTCGCAGAACGAGATCGATGCCGCGAACACGGTGAAGTGGGATTACCTGAACGCGCAGGGGCAGCCGAAGATCTCGTGGCCGCCCAGCTTCGCGCTGGCGAAGGCGTTCACGGATCAGCTGGAGCGGAAGGGATGTGTGGCCCCGGCCAAGATCTCGGAGATTCGCTCGTCGATCTCGAGCGCCGAGAAGTCGTCGGGCGCGGCGCGCAACGCGACGCTCAGCAAGCTGGTGACGGATGTCGAAGCCAGCCGCAGCTGCGACCCCAAGAAGACGGACCTGCTGAAGAAGGCGCTGCAGGATCTGCAGACGCTGGCGATGTAAGCCTGCTGTCGGTGTGAACGAAACAGCCCCCGATCCTGCAGAGGATCGGGGGCTGTTTCGTTCACATCGCTCTATTCCGTCGCGATAGGCCGCCAGCGGCTGCGTCGTGAAGGTCACGGCAGGTCTGCTAGCTCTTCGCCCGGGTTCACGAACCGGTTCCTCGCCATGCGTTGCTGCTGTTCGTAGAAGCGCGCGTAGCGTCCTCCGGCGTCCAGCAACGCGTGATGCGTCCCGCGCTCGACCACCCGGCCCTCGTCGAGGACGATGATCTGGTCGGCGCTGAGGATGGTGGACAGTCGATGGGCGATCACGAAGGTCGTGCGTCCCCGGCGCAGGGCGTCGAGTCCCGCTTGGATAAACGCTTCGCTTTCGCTGTCGAGGCTCGACGTGGCCTCGTCGAGCAGCAGGATGCTGGGATCGGCCAAGAGGGCGCGAGCGATGGCGACGCGCTGGCGCTGGCCGCCCGAGAGCTTGACGCCGCGCTCGCCCACCACCGTGTCGTAGCCGTCGGGCAGGCGCGCGATGAACTCGTCGCAGTGCGCGACCTGCGCCACGCGCCGGACGGCGTCCAGCGGCGCGTCCGGCCGCGAGAAGCGGATGTTGTCGAGGATCGTGCCGTCGAACAGGAACGTGTCCTGCAGGACGAGGCCGATCTGCGCGCGATACGATCGCAGGTCGAGCGTGGCGATGTCGACACCGTCGACGGTGATGACGCCGTTGCCGGGACGGTGAAACGCCGCGAGCAGTCCCAGCAAGGTGCTCTTGCCGGATCCACTGGCGCCGACGAAGGCGGTGGTGGTCCCCGCGGGTGCGTCGAGCGAGACGCCGCGCAACACCGGCACGCCCTCCTGATAGTGAAAATCGACCCGGTCGAAGTGCACGGCACCAGCCAGGCGAGTCACCACGGGGCGGCCGGCCTCCCATCCCTCCTCGATCGGCTGATCCAGCAGTTCGCGCGCGCGCTCCAGCCCGGCCAGCGCCTCGGAGAGCTGCGTGCCGATCTGCGCCACCTGGATGAGCGGCGCCGCCACCAGACCGGTGAACAACGCATACATCGCCAGGTCGCCCAAGGTCATCGCACCCGCCAACACCGCCCGGCCGCCGACGAGGATGAGCGTCGCACCGATGCTACCGACCGTCATCGCGGTCAGCGCACCGACCGCCGACCATCCGGAGATCGAGGCGATCACGAGGCGGAAAATGCGGTGCACGCCGCGCGTGAAGGTGAGATCCTCGCGACGTTCCGCGACGTACGCCTTCACGATGCGAATGCCGCCCAGCGATTCACCCAGGCGACCGGTGACGCGTGCGAATTCGCGGCTGCGCTCGCGGTTGACTGGCCGCAGCGTGGCGAACGCGTAGGCGACTCCACCGCCGATGGCGATCAGGAACAGCAGCATGACGCTCGTCATGCGCCAGTCGATCCAGAACAGCACGCCGAGCGCGGCGCCCGCTGTGACGATGCCCCCGAGCAGCTGGACAAAGCCCGACCCGAGCAGGTTCCGGATTCCCTCGGGGTCTCCCATGATGCGCGAGATGAGGGCGCCTGATTGCGTGGCATCGAATCGTGCTACCGGTAACCGCAGCACGTGCGCTGCCAGGCGACGACGCATGGTATTCACCGCCTGCTGTGCCGCGACGCCGAGCACCCGGGAGAGCAGATAGCCGGTCGACGCCTGCACGATCGTCGCCGCCATCACCACGGCGGCCATCGGCAGCAACTGCTCGCGCGCGCCGTTCACCAGCACATGGTCGATGAAGTACTTGGACGACGCGGGTAGCACGAGCCCGGCCAACCGGCTGACCAGCGTCAGCAGCACCCCAAGCGCGACGTAGCCCCGATGCTCCGCCAGCAGGGCGCGCGCCTCGCGCCATGCCGCCGCCGTGCGCACGCGGCGGGTGGCGGGATCATCGAGCAGGTCTTCGGCCTTCGGGGTGCGGTCCCCGCGCGGGAACATCCGTAATGGCGATGTCATGGCGCGCGCCGGGCGGTCCGCATGCGGCTCACGAGGTGACCGATCGCGACATCGCGCGGGTAATCATGCACCATCGGGTGCGCCGCGCGCTGTAGCGGGGGACGTGCAGCGGGGCCCTGCACTCACCGCTCCCCGTCAACCGCGGTCCACGGCACCAGTCGGTGGCGCAGGCGACGGATTAACGACGTGTTGAACATTCCGAGCAGTGCGATCACGAAGATCGTGGCGTACACGCGCTCCACGCGGAACATCTGCCACGAGTTCACGAGGAGCGCGCCCAGCCCGTCGCGCGAGGCGACCATCTCCACACTGATCGCCGCAAGGAATCCAACGCTGGTTGCGATCCGCAAGCCGGTCAGCAGCATCGGCAGGGCACCGGGGAGCAAAACGCGGCGGACCAAGGCGAATGGGGAGGCTCCGTAATTCCGCGCGAGTTCGATATGGGTCGGGGCGATCTCCCGTACGCCAGCCATCGCGTTGATCAGGGTTGGGAAAAATGCCGTCAGAGCGACCGCAAAGATCTTCGATTCCTCACCGATTCCCAGCACCACGATCAGCAACGGAAAGATCGCAACTTTTGGGATCGGATGCAGGGCTGCAACGAGGGGATCGATGGCACGTCGCAGCAGCGGCAGCCACCCCATCGCAAGCCCGAGCGCCGCGCCAACCGATGCGCCGAGCCCGATCCCAACGGTCAACCGGATCACCGTCGCACGGAGATGCGGCAGCAGCAGCCCGTCCCCTAGCATCGCAGCCATCGCCCCCCCGATGACCGTTGGCGCCGGGGCGAGCATCGGAGACACGGCTCCGAGCCGCACCAGTGCTTCCCAGATGCTCAGCAATCCGGCAATGACCAGCCAGCCCGACCAACGGGCGGGCGCGGGGTATGCGGCGCTCGTGTTCATCGAACCGCCAGCCCACGCCGCACCTCGCCCTCGAGCAGGTGCCAAATATGGTCCTGCAGGGCGAGAGCAGCCGGCGGGAGCACTCGTGGGGCGCGTGGTCTCGGCATCGGCACCGAGATGTCATCGAGGATACGCCCTGGGCGGCCGCTCATCACCACGATCCGATCGCTGAGGGTGATGGCCTCTTGAATGTCGTGTGTCACGAACAGCACCAGCGGACGACGCTCCTCCCAGATACGGAGCAATTCGCCCTGCAACACCCAGCGGGTCTGCGCATCCAAGGCCCCGAACGGCTCATCCATCAGGAGGAGCTGCGCGTCCGCAACGATGGCACGCCCGATCGCCACGCGCTGGCGCATCCCCACGGACAGCTCGTGCGGGAAATGGGCGGTGAATGCGTCGAGCCCCACACGTGCCAAGTAGGCATCGGCTTTCGCCTCGCGCTCCGAGCGAGATATTCCGGCGAGTTCGAGTCCGAATGCCACATTGTCGCGCACCGTCATCCACGGGAAGGTGCCGTTCTCCTGCACCACCAACCCACCACGCGGGGATCTCCCGTCGGGCGCCCCATCGAACACGATGTTGCCGCCAGAGGGCGCGAGCAGGCCCGCCACGGCACGCAGCAGAGTGGACTTCCCGCACCCGCTCGGGCCCACGAGCGACACAAACTGATGTGGCGCGAGCGTGAGCGTGACATCGCGCAATGCTTCCACGACCCCGCGTGCGCTGGCGTAGCGACACGAGAGGTCGTGGCACCGCACCGTGAGGGCAGCGGCGGCGGGCGCTACCATCGGCTCCGTACGCCGACCATCACCCAGCGTGGGCCACCCACCTCCGCGAGCCCGTTCGTACCACGCGAGATTTCGTACACCTCATCTAGGAGGTTCTCCACGCGGACGTACGCCGTGATCCGATGCGTGAGTGGTCGCTGCACCGTTGCGCCGACGACGGTGAACGGTTTGAGCTCGATCGAGTTGATGTCGTCGTCGTAGCGGACACCCACGTGCCGTACCTCGAACTCGGTTGTCGCCACGCGCGGGTGCATCCAGCGGGCGCGGCCGGTGACCGCGTGCCGTGTGGCACCGCGGGGCGTCGCACCGTTGACCGACGCCACCGGGGAGATGATGCGCGTCGGATTGAATGCGTACGCGAGACCGAACCCCAGCTGCTCCGATGGCCGCCAGTCCACCTCCGACTCGAGTCCGACGCTGCGGAGCGCGCCGACGTTCCGCCGCTGCCGGCATACCCCGTTGCGCGCCAGTGGCCCGCATGGGGCCACCACTTCCCCGGCGGTGCTCGCGGTCCCGACGGTGAACTCCACGATGGGATCGCTGACCCGATTCCAGAACCCGGTGAGGCGCATCACCCACGCCCGCCCGAGTTCCAGATCGGCACCGGCCTCCGCCCCAATCAGCGTCTCCGGGGCGAGGGTCGCGTTCGCCTCGATGATGTTCGTCCCGAAATTGCCCACGTAGAACGGGGTATGGAGCTCATTGAGCGTCGCATTCCGGAAGGCGCGATACGTGGACGTGCGGAGCTGCACCTGCGACGACACCCGATGGGTCGCGCCCGCCGTGAAGGTCACGGCCGTGCGTCCGGTCGCCGGGTAGATCGAGTCACTCAGGGTGGCACCCGTTGCCAGCACCAGTTCGCCGCGCCGACCGCGCAAGTCCCCGATGCGGTCGATGCGGGTCCCCAGCTGCACCCTGGTCCGCTCCCCAAGGTCGATTCCATCCTGCACAAACACCCCAACCGAGCGTTGCTCCCCGCCGGAATACCGCTCCCGGGTGAACGCACCAGCCACCATGGTGTGTTGATCGCGATACTCGCCGTCGACCGTCGAAACATCGACGCCAACCGAGACATCGTGGCGATTGTTGACACGCTTTCCCCACTGCAACGTTCCGCCCACCGCCGATGAGGGCAGCCGCGTCGCACGGCGCGGACTCTCGGTCTTGCGGTCGGTTGCTACGGCCGGGAGGGTGAAGAAGGCAGTGCGATCTGTGCGGTACGCAAGCATCGTCAGCGCACTGCCGTCGGGGAGTGCCCAGTCGAGCCCGCCGCGCACTTCTCCAGTGGTGGCGGTGCGCTGCGTGGCGGCCGTCTCACCCCGATTGCGGTCGTCGAGATAGTTCGCGCCCAAGTGGACCGTGAGATTCGAGGTGGCCCGATAGCGCAGTTTGGCGAAGCCGACCCGCGTCTGTACCCCGCGTGGAAGATCAACCGGACCCGCTTGGTCCTCGCGGAGGAGGAGGAACCCGTCGGTGTCGAGATAGTCCCCGGCCAGCAACACATCGAGCTTATCGGTCCGTACTGCCGCCGAGGCGGCGCTCCGCGTGGTCCCAAGCCCCCCTCCCTCGACCACTGCGTCGTACTGTGTGCCGTTCGGCACCACCGTGACGAGGTTCACCACGCCGCTCAGTGCCCGACTTCCCCACGCCATTGAGCTCCCACCGCGCACTACCTCCACGCGATCGACCAGTGGCAGGGGAATCCGCGACCAACGGACCCACCCATTGAATGGATCGTTCACGGGGATTCCATCGAGCAGGACGAGGGCTCGACTTGCGGACGTACCGGCGAGGCCGCGGAACACCGCCGCGGATCGCTCCGCGCGCGTCGTCAGCGGGTGTCCGTAGTTGACGAGCGAAAACCCCGGCAATGCCTGCAATACGCCCGGTACCGACACGGCCGATGTGGTCTGCAACGCATCTCCGCTGAGCACGGAGGCGTTCGCGGGGGTATTGCGGAGCGACGTCCGCGTACGGGTGGCGGTGACCGTCATCGCATCGAGCGTCGTCTCTCGCCGCATTGAATCGGCGCGCGTAACGATGGTGGTGTCCTGCTGCGCGCCAGCGATGCGCGGAGAAACCCCGACACCGACCACCACAATGGCGGCCGTGAAGAGTGCTGGCGGGAATCGAAATGTCACGGATACTACCTGTTACGAGAATGTGCCGCTGCGCGTGCGTCACTGAGGGAGTCCACGCTCGCTAGGAGCGTGGTGTCGAACAATTGGTCCGGGCGTGCCGGATGTTCGAGCAGGCCACGGCGGAACGCCCAGTCCTGAAATTCAAGCATACTGGCCACATTGAGCCGCGCATCGCCGCGAATCGCGGGCCAGCAGGCCGTGCGGACGGCGGCCGTGTCATGCAACAACTCACGGGCGAGGATCATCACGTTACGATCCGTCTTCCCCTCGTGGTACGCCGCGATCCCTCGGCGGTACGCCGTCAGAAACCGCACCCCGACATCACGATCCGTGGTGAGCAATCGCTCGGAAAACCGCACGTGCGCCCATTGCAGGTTCGGAATAATGTCGGCGCCGTTGCGCCATCTGGTGGCGCGCGCCGCCGCATGTTCGAGGTGCGGGGATTCAGCTTGCATCAGGTCGACCGCGCCACGAATCACGGCCTCCGGGCGGGCCGCGCTCGGGAGGCGCACGAACTCAACGGTGTCCCACGAGCCGCCGGCGGCCGTCAGCAGGCGATCGAGCAGAAAGGTGCCCGGCCCTTCAGGAGCCAACGTTACCCGCCGAATGGCAGGACCGGCGACCGCCGAGTCGAGCCCAGGGCGTAGAACGAATCCGGTGTAGGCGCACCCCCCAGGGGCCAGGTGCGTGCGATCCGCAACCGAGCGCATCGCGATCCCGCGCGCCGCCGAGGAGAAGTCTCCCATCCCAAGCACGCCCATTCCAACGTCGATCTCTCCGGCCATCGCGGCGGCCAGACGCCCCTCCGTGCCTCGGAGCTCAGAGAGTTGCACAACCAGCCCCTCGTCGGCGAAGTATCCGAGCTCGTTGGCAAGGATGACCGGCGCGAGCCCGATTGATCGGTATGCCGCCACGCGTACGATGTCGCGCTCCGATGGCTGCGGGGGCTGCGCCGGCCCACAGGCCGTAAGCAGTGCGGGTGCCGCAATGCACGCGGCAAGTAGATGCCTCATTTCGGGTGGTGTCGGATGAGGTGTAGCGGGAGCAGCTTGCCGCGCGCCGTCCAATGCGGCGTGTCGCGCCGGACGCGAAGCGTCCCAGCCTGTTGCCAGAGCGCGTGGGTCAACCCGGCCCGGGTGCCCATCGCGCGAATCTCAGCGAGAAATGTCTGCGCCGGCTCCTGTTCATCCGCGAGTCGGATGGCCGGGTCCACCAGGAGGGTCACGTGGGTCTGGCCGTGCTCCCCCTCTTCTTCAACAAGTTGGTAATCCAAAGCCGATCCACCGTGCGCGCGCGGTAAGACCACTCCGAGGATCCGCTCGATATCGGTGCCAATGAGGGTGACGCCCTCCCCGGTCAGCTTCCGAAAGCTGCGAATATCGCGGACGTGCGTCGTGAATCCCAACCCACCCCACGGGCACCCGCAGGCGCGCTCCTCCACCGTTCCGTAGTCATCGCTCTCCACATTGATGAGCAACTTCGAGGCAGTGGCAAGGATCGTCGTAAAACAGAACGCCGGCACTTCGATGTCGAAACCCGGAACAACCCGTGGAGACTGGATCAGGGCCAGATGGTCACGCAGGAGGTGCTGATCGTTGGGATCGTCGGAGGTGAGGCAGCGACTCCCGACCATACCTACCTCTGAGAAGTGGTAGGCCGACGTGAAGACAGCCCCACTGGCACGTATCTCTTCCACCTTCGCGGCAGTTGGGGGCTCCGCCCCCCCCATTATGACTGCACCCGTGAGGTCGATCCCCTGTTGCCGCGCCGCCACAGCAACGCGCACCATTCGGCTCACACTCCCACGGATGTGCACGCGGCCGTGCTGTGCGAGCAGGTCACCGGCAAGCCGAGCGATCTCACCTGCGCGATCCATCGGAACGTGTCGAGGCCACGAGACCTGAGCACCGCCGAGCCGCGCTGCGAGCATCGCCGCCCAACTCGCCCACAGGAAGCGCGATGGGGAACCCGACCCAGGCCATACCGCCGACAGCCAGTACGCGGGGCGTTCACCGGCCACGGCCGCACGAAGGGCCAGCCCCATCCCCGGCGACGGTGGCAGGTCCCACCATCGGATACGCGGCACGTCGAGCCCCCCCTCGAGGTGGGTGAGAAAGACGTGGTGCGGCAGCCCCCCCTCAAGCTTCTCAAGGTCAAGTCGGGTCCGACGCGGACGACCCGTGGAGCCCCCGGTACTCATGGCTATGTACCCGCGCCCACGCGGGTTGTCGAAGGCGGCATCGGGAACGGGAATCTCACGCCCGTGCCGAACGAGGGGTCGCTCCCCCTTGAACTCTTCGAAACCGACATACACTCCGGCACGACGTAGGGCCGCTAACGTGCCCTCCACCCCATCCCTGTATACCTGCTGCTCGACATCCGCCAAGGCGCAACCGGCCAGATCGAACAGCGCGCGGTAGGGAGACTGATGATTCCCAAAGACGCGCGTTCGGACCGTCTCGAGGAAGGCCTGCTCCCGGTTCGCGAGCCGCGCCCGCAAAATGTCCTCAGCCGCCGCCGCCGACATCCCACGACGCACGAGCTGCGGGATCCCGGTCAGAAATCCGGCGAATGCCCGGAGCTCCGACGCGACGTCGTCCCGCCCTACCGCCATGGTGTCCTGTTCATCGTGATCGGAGCGTCAAGTGGGGTTCGCGAGCCCAGGCCGAACGATGTCCTCAGCGGCCGATGCCAACATCCCACAACGCATGAGCCGCCCCGGTGGTGATGGGGGCTGTGTGACTCAGGACGGATCAGAGCGTGGTCCAGCAACAAAAAGCGTTATGTGTCTGGCGCCCGACGCGCTAGCCGAGCACCGCACGCACCCGGCGTATCGCCCGACGCACCGCGAAGTACCCCCGCCACGCAGGCGATCCCCAGGCCCAGTGGCGCATCGCTGTCTCCAGGTACCACGCATCAAGGCGTGGCACGGCAAGCGGAGCATCATCGACCGCGAGTGCGCGTAACTCGGTGGTGCACGCCCCGGCGTACCAGCGCGCCGCCCGCGCGATCACCCGCGCACTGTGATCTCCGAACGGATACGCCAACCACTGTGGCGTGAGACCGAGTCGCGCGACGATGTCCGCCTGCGATCCCTCGAGCTCATCGTCCAGCGCTGCGTCGTCGAGGCTCGGCAACGATGGGTGGGTCCGCGTGTGGGCACCGATATGCCACCCCGCATCGACCAAGCGCCCCAGTGCATCCCAATCCATCACCGGTAGCGGAGGGATGGGATGGCGGCCCGTGATGTTCCAGCGGTTATCGCCACCAACATATGCCGTCGGGACGAACATCGTCGCCGACCAGCCCCGCGCCGCCAGTACGGGAAGCGCAAGGTCGTGAACATTCTGTAGCGCGTCGTCGAAAGTGATCGCGCACGCGGGGACCGACGGCGGCAGCGCATGCAGGGCATCGAGCGAGACCACCGCGACCTGCTGGGACGCCAGCCAGTGCATCTGCCGCGCAAAGGACTCCGGGGTCACGGAGATGGCCGACCCCGACCGGTCCAGCGAGTGATAGGTCAGGATGGCCCGCATCACGCCGCGCCCACCCCAGCTCCCCGTCGCACACGCGCCGCGTCGACGAGTGCCAGGAACTGGTTGACCACGCTCGACTCCGAGAACGTTGACGCTGCCGCCACCCGCGCCGCGGCGGCGAGCTCCCCTCGCCACGCGGCATCGCGATCCAGCCGCGCAATCAGCGCGACCAGTTCAGAGGGATCGCGGAACGTGGCGCCGGCGCCCGTTGTCGCGATGATGCCCGGAAGCGGACCCAGATGTCGTGCGAGCACCGGCGAACCTGCCGCCATCGCCTCGAGCAGGACCAGTGGGAAGTTCTCGTAACAGATGGATGGCAACACCGTCGCGCGCGCATGCGCGTAGAAGCGCTGCATCGCATCCTGCGGCAGCTG
>CAIUOO010000317.1 GCA_903900795.1 uncultured Gemmatimonadota bacterium
CGCCATCCTCGCCGGCTGGGCGCGGCTCGAAGGCGAGACCGTGATGCTCATCGGGCACGAGCGCGGCCGCGACACGAAGGAGAATCTGCACCGCAACTTCGGCATGCCGCATCCCGAGGGCTATCGGAAGGCGCTTCGCCTTATGAAGCTGGCGGAGAAGTTCCAGGTCCCGGTATTGACCTTCATCGACACACCGGGGGCATGGCCCGGACTCGGTGCCGAAGAGCGTGGTCAGAGCGAGGCGATCGCCCGCAACCTGCTCGAAATGAGCAATCTGCAGGTCCCGATCATCGCCACCGTGATCGGCGAAGGCGGGTCGGGCGGCGCCCTGGCGCTTGGCGTCGCCGATCGCGTCCTGATGCTCGAGAACTCCGTGTACTCGACGATCTCGGTGGAAGGGTGCGCGGCCATTCTCTGGAAGGATGGCAAAAGCCCGGAAATGCGCGAGAAGGCCGCTACCGCCCTGCGCGTGACCGCCCCCGATCTGATCGAGCTGCGGGTGATCGACGAAATCGTCCCCGAGCCGGTGGGTGGCGCGCACTCGGATCATGCCACGACCGCCAACAATCTGCGCGACAGCCTCGTGCGGAACCTCGAAGAGCTGCGTCGCTTGAAGCCGGACAAGCTCGTGCGTCGCCGACGTGAGAAGTTCCTGCGCATGGGGCAGTTTACCGAGTAGCTTTCACGCCGTGGCGCACCTGATCGAAGTCGCGTTTCGCGGCAACCGGAAAGAATTCTTCACCTGGGCAGGCGAGACGGCACCCCCACTCAACGCGGGGGTGATCGTCGAAGCTGACCGTGGTGAGGATTTTGGTCGTGTGCATTCGACCGGCGAATTGGCCGAGGTCCGCTGTAACGGCTGCGCCCATGGCTGCGGGACGACGCCACCGCCGCGGGCCGCGCTGCGCCTCGCCACCACCGCCGACGAACAACTCGACCGCGAGTTGTCGGTCGAGAATGAGGCGGTGCGTCGCAAGTCGATGGAACGCGTGAAGGCGAACCATCTGGTGATGAAGCTGACGGATGTCGAATGGCAGTGGGACCGTCGAAAGCTCACGATCTTCTTCACCGCTGAACGTCGCGTCGACTTTCGCGGCCTCGTGCGTGATCTCGCCGCACTGTTCCGCACCCGGATCGAGCTCAAGCAGATCGGCGTGCGCGACGAAGCCAAGCGACTCTCCGGTGTGGGACGCTGCGGACGCGAGTACTGCTCGGCCTCATGGCTCCCCGACCTGCGTCCGGTCAATCTCGGCGTGGCCAAAGATCAGAAGCTGTCGCTCAATCCGCAGCAAATCTCCGGGGCCTGCGGACGGCTGATGTGCTGCCTGCGCTACGAGCACGAGTTCTACGTACTGAGCCGACGCAAATTCCCGAAAGAAGGGAAGATCCTGACGACGTCGCTCGGCGAGGAGAAGGTGATCGCCTGCGACATCTTCAACGAGCGCATCACGCTGCGCACGGCGGACGGAGACAGTCGTGTCATTGCCCTGGCCGATCTTCGCACCGAGTTGGAAGCGCGGGATCAGCCGACCGATCATGCGCATGACGACGCGCCGTCGCACACGGCGGAGGATCCCGTCGACGCGGCGGTGCACGCGATGCTCGATACGGTCGAGACGGAAATTGCGCCGTTGCTGGCGGCGATGACGGTGGTGGACGTAGCGCCCGTCGTCGTGACGGATGTCGTAGAGGAAACAGCGACTGAGGACGCCGCCGGCGAGGACGCCGCCGGCGACGCGACCCGTCGCAAGCGGCGCCGTGGCCGTCGTGGTGGCCGTCGTCTGCGGGCTGCCGAACAGCGACGCCAGACCGAACAGGACGGATCGCCGATGCCGCCCGATGGCGGTGACGAGGCCGATGACGCCGACGATGGCGATGACAACGAGGAGTAAGCCGGACGTGCCGCGATTCTACCTGACTACCGCCATCGACTACGCGAATGGCGATCCGCACCTTGGCCATGCCCTGGAGAAGATCGGCGCCGACGTCATCGCGCGCTATCGTCGCCAGTGCGGTGACGAGGTGCATCTGCTCATCGGCATGGACGAACACGGGCAGAAGGTGCAGCAGACGGCCGCCAAGGATGGCGTGGCCCCGCAGGCCTTCACCGACGAAATCGCCGCGCGCTTTCAGGCGATCTGGGCCAAACTCGGCATTTCGTACGATCAGTTCATCCGCACCACTGAGCCGCACCACAAGGCCGGCGTTCAGGCCTTGATCCGAATGATCGCCGAGCGAAATCCGGACGATTTTTACGAGCGCTCCTACACCGGCATGTATTGCGTCGGCTGTGAAGCGTTCAAGCAGGACACCGATATCGTGGAAGGCAAGTGCGTGCTGCACGCCACGCGCACGCTCGAGGAGGTCGAAGAACGCAACTGGTTCTTCCGCCTCTCGAAGTATCAGGGATTCCTGCAGCGTCTGCTGGCCACGAATCCGTCGTTCATCGAACCGGAGAGCCGCCGCAACGAGATCCTCGGATTGCTGGCACAGGGTCTCGAGGACATCTCGGCCTCGCGCGCCCGTCTCGACTGGGCTGTGCCGTTCCCGCTCGTGCTGTCCAACGGCGAGACGCAGGGCACCTACGTATGGTTTGACGCACTGCCCAACTACCTCACGGCCACCGGTTTCCCGGACGCCGGCTACGACCATCGCTGGCCGGCCGATCTGCACATCATCGGCAAGGACATCACGCGCTTTCACGTCGTGATCTGGCCGGCAATGCTCGAAGCGGCCGGGTTGCCGTTACCGAAGCAGGTGTGGGCGCACGGGTTCGTGCAGCTGGGCGGCGAGCGCTTCTCGAAAAGCGCCGGCGTCAAGCTCGACCTCGGCGAAGCCATCGACCGCTATGGCGCCGACGCGTTCCGCTACGTGCTGCTGCGCGAAGTGCCCTTCGACAGCGACGGCAACTTCTCGTGGGAGCGCTTCGAAGAGCGGTACACCAGTGACCTGGCGAATGCGTTCGGCAACCTGGCCAGCCGTGCGATCGCGATGGTCGAAAAGTATTTCAACGGCGTCGTGCCGGCCGCGGGTCGCCCGGACGCGGAGTGCGACGATGACGCCGATGTCGCGGCGTATCACGCGGGCATGAACGGGTCGCGAGGCTGGCTGCTGCACGAGGGGCTGGCGGCCGTATCGCGCATGACGGCCCGCGCAAACGAGTATACGGCCGCGACGACACCATGGGCCGTGGCCAAGGATCCGGCGCGTGCGGCAGAACTCGCCCAGATTCTCGCCTCGCTGATCCGGCGGATCGCGCGGCAAACCGTGCTGCTCGCACCGTTCATGCCGACGAAGGTCGAAGCCGTGTGGGCGCAGCTCGGTGCCCCGGGCGCAGCCGGCGCACAGCGGCTCGACCAGCTGGCCTCGTTGGAGCCGGCCGGCTGGTGCGTGCAAAAGGGGGAGGGGGTGTTCCCGAGACCCGCCCCGCCGGCGGCCCCCCGGTAACCTCGGGCCAGCCATACGCCGTCACACCCGGGGCGTTTTCGTTACCCTGTTGCCCACTACCGTCACAGAAATCGACACTTTTCGTTCAGTGTCCAAACCATCACCGTTTAAAAAATTACTTTTGCGGTGAATCAGTCGTACTTCATCTGGCGTACCGATCCTAAGCCAGAGGAAGTACCATGACGTCCCATCAGGTTACGCAGCCGCGGCTGCCAGCGCATCGCCAACGTCGGGGCTTCGCCCTCGAGGTGGTGCTGCTCATGCTCGTGATGTTCTCGATCATCGTGCTGGCCGGGTTATCCGCCGTGACGACGATTTCGCGTACGTCGAACGCGGACTATCGGGGGGCGCGTGCGTCGTACGCGGCCGAGGGCGGCGCCGACGACATCATGTCGCAGCTCGATGCAGCGATGCAGGACGGCGTGATCAACGGGGATGACATCGCGTCGATCACGAAGCCGGAGATCACCGGCTATCGCATGACGCAGACGACCCAGACGACCGGAACCCCGGTGTCGCGCACGATCACGGCGGGCCCGTTTTCGGGTCTGTACTCGTTGAACCAACCGATCAATATCACCGTCACGGCGCGCGACACCTCCGGCAACAAGGCCACCGCCGTCCTCTCCGTGAACGCGCAGACGATTCCACTCTTCCAGTTCGGCGTGTTTTACGAGGACGACCTGGAGATTCTGCCCGGCGCACTCATGACGTTTGCCGGATGGGTGCACACGAATGGCAACCTGTACCTGTCGTCCAACAACGCCACCTTTCAGAGCAATCTCACGACACCCGACAGCGTGTTCTGGAACCGGAAGGACTCCAACAATCGCTTGAGCGGTGTGCAGATCAACAATGCAGCGGGGACCGCCGTACCGCTCGACTTCGATTCGCGGAGTGTGTCGCAGCCCAACTTCAAGACGCGCAGTGAAGTGCGTTTCAACGGCCGATTGATGTCCGCGGCGCATGGCGTGCGCCCGCTCAAGCTGCCGTTGCCCACGAACGTGGCGCCGGTAACGCTGGTGCAGCCCCGCAGTGCCGGCGACAGTCCGATGGTACAGGACGTGAAGATGGCGTGGAAATCCGACTGGTACATCACGATCAACGCGGCGGTGTTCGACGTCGTCGACACCAACACGATGAAGTCACAGCTCTGCGCGAACTTCATGGTGCACACGCGCAGCGGTGACTTACAGGTCCCGGACGCCGCCGCCTGTGCCAGAATATTCAAGCCGCGTCGCAATGCATTCTACGAAGGCCGCGAGGACCTGCGCCCCGACCTGATCGACGTCCACATGGATTCGC
>CAIUOO010000318.1 GCA_903900795.1 uncultured Gemmatimonadota bacterium
GCACGCCCTGCCCCATTTTTTCGGATTTCGCAGACGCCTGCATTGACAGCGGCATGTACTAGAGCGTACACCGTATGGCATGTCCTCCCCCTCGCCTGCCTCTGGCCTGCTAAAGCAGGTCCCGTGGATCGCCATCGCCGTGCTCGGCGCTGGCGCCCTCGCCACCGTCGCCCTGAACAAGGGTGAGACGATCAGCGCCGCGTGGTTGCTTACCGCGGCGGTCTGCACCTACCTCATCGCCTACCGGTTCTACAGCCGGTTCATCGCGGTGGACATCTTCGGCCTCGATGCCACTCGGTCGACGCCAGCCGAACGGCTCGATGATGGTCGGGACTATGTGCCGACCAACAAGTGGATCGTGTTCGGTCACCATTTCGCCGCCATCGCCGGGCCGGGCCCGCTGGTCGGCCCAACACTCGCCGCCCAATTCGGCTTTCTCCCCGGTGCCCTCTGGATTCTCGTGGGCGTGGTGCTGGGCGGTGCGGTACAGGACTTCGTGATCCTCTGCGCCTCGATCCGCCGCGATGGCAAATCGCTGGGGCAGATGGCGAAGGAAGAGATTGGCACGGTGGCCGGCGCCACGGCGCTCGTGTCCATTCTCGGCATCATGATCATTCTGATCTCCGTGCTGGCGCTGGTCGTGGTGAACGCACTCCGCGACAGCCCGTGGGGCACGGTCACGATCGGCTTGTCGATTCCGATCGCCATGCTGATGGGGGTGTATCTGCGCTGGATCCGTCCCGGTCACGTGCTGGAGGCGACGGCCGGCGGCCTGGTGCTGTTGTTCCTCTCGTTGTACGCGGGCAAGTGGGTATCGGAATCAGCCGTGTGGGCACCGGTGTTCACGCTCAGCGGCGTGACGCTGTCGCTGTCGATCATGGTGTACGGCTTCTTCGCCTCGGTGCTTCCGGTGTGGATGCTGCTGGCGCCGCGTGACTACTTATCGGCGTTCGTCAAGATCGGCGTGGTGCTGGCACTCGGTGTCGGTATCATCGTCGTGATGCCGGACATGGAGATGCCGCCGATCACGAAGTTCATCGACGGCACGGGTCCGGTCTTCTCCGGCAAACTCTTTCCGTTCGTGTTCGTGACCATCGCGTGTGGCGCGATCTCGGGCTTCCACGCGTTGATCTCGTCGGGCACCACGCCCAAGCTGCTGCGTCGCGAACCGGATGCCCGCCTGATCGGCTACGGCTCGATGCTGACCGAGTCGCTGGTGGCCACGATGGCCCTGATCGCCGCCTGCGTGCTCACCCCCGGCATCTACTTCGCGATCAACTCGCCGGCGGCCGTGATCGGAACGACCGCCATGAGTGCGGCCGACACGATCAACGGTTGGGCGCTGTTCAAGACGATTTCCGCCGCGGATCTCGAGACACTGGCCCGCCAGGTTGGCGAGAGCTCGCTGCTCTCCCGCACGGGCGGCGCGCCGAGTCTGGCGGTCGGCATGGCGCATTTGTTCTCACGTGCCTTGGGCGGTGAAGCGGCGATGTCCCTGTGGTACCACTTCGCCATCATGTTCGAAGCGTTGTTCATTCTGACCACGCTCGACGCCGGCACGCGTGTGGGCCGCTTCATGCTGCAGGATCTGCTCGGCCAGGTGTACAAGCCGCTCGGCCGCGTGTCCTGGTATCCCGCCGTGGTGATCTGCTCCGCTCTGTTCGTCTCGATGTGGGGCTACTTCTTGTATCAGGGCGTCACCGATCCCCTGGGCGGTATCAACTCGCTCTGGCCGCTGTTCGGCATCTCGAATCAGCTGCTGGCCACGGTGGCGCTGTGCGTCGGTACGACCGTGATCGTGAAGATGGGCAAGGCGAAGTACGCATTCGTCACCATCATCCCGCTGGTGTGGCTCGTGATCGTCACCTCGACGGCCGGCCTGCTCAAGATCTTCTCCAGCGATCCGAAGCTCGGCTTCCTGTCGCATGCGCGATTGATCGAAGGGCAGATTGCCGCGGGAACGCTGCCGGCGAACATCAAGACGGTCGCGGCCGCGCAGCGCATGATCTTCAACGATCACCTGGACGCGGCGGTGGCCGGCTTCTTCCTCGTGTCGGTGGTCGTCATTCTCACGGCCTCGATCATCGAGTGGGTGAAGGTGATGAACGGCCGCACGGCGCCGGTGTCGAGCGAAACGCCGTACGTGCGCACGAAGCTCGTGGACGCGTAATCGACGCCCCACTTCACGCGCCCGCCGCGCCGCGAGTTCGATCTCGTGGCGCGGCGGTGCCTCTTCCCCCCTCGCCATGTCACAGACTGCGAACACCACGCCGTGGAAGGTCACGATGCGTCGTTGGATCGCGACGGTGCACCGGATCATCGGCGCGCCGGACTACGAGACATACCTGGCCCATATGCAGCGCAAGCATCCCGGCTGTACGCCGCTCGATGCGCGGGCCTTTGAGCGCCAACGGCTCGTGGACCGCTACAAGCAGCCCGGCTCGCGCTGCTGCTGACCACGGGGCGACTACGCCTCGGGGGGTGGGGTCAGGACTATCCGTGACATGATGATCGCGGCCACGACGGCAAACCCGGCGCCCATCCCGAAAGCCACCGGTGCGCCATATCGGTCCCAGACGGCTCCGAACACGACACTCGCGGGCAGAGCGGCCACGCCAACGGTCGCCTGATACCATCCGAACGCCGTGCCACGCCGTATCGCCGGCACGAGATCGGCCACCAGCGCTTTCTCCGTGCCCTCGGTAAGGCCGAAGACGACGCCATACACGCCGAACAAGGCCCAGGCATGCCACGGGTCGGTCGCCAGCGAGAAACCGGCGTAGACGGCCGCGTAGAGCACCCAGCCGGCCACGATCAGCGGCCGACGCCCGACCCGGTCGGATAACGCGCCGCCCGGCGTGCTGGACGCACTCTTCACACCGTGCAGCAGCACCCAGACCAGTGGGATGAGCGCGGTGTGTACCCCGAGCTGCGACGCCCGCAGCAGCAGGAAGGCATCGGTGGAGTTGCCCAGCGTGAACACGAGGATCGGCAGCATCGTGAGCCAGAACGATCGTGGTAGCGCACTGAACGGACCGGACGCGGCGGCCGGCGCCTTCGGCGTGGAGACAACGGGCGCGCTGACCGATGGCTCGCGTTGTTCGCGCACGAAGGCGATCGCCACTATCACCGCCAGCGCGCCCGGAATTGCCGCCACCCAGAACAGCTGGCGCACCGGCATGCCGAGCCACTGCAGACACGCCAGCGCGATCAGCGGACCGGCGACCGCGCCGGCGTGATCCGCCGCCCGATGAAAGCCGAATGCCCGTCCGCGGAATGCCGGTGGCGTGGACGCCGCGAGCAGCGCATCGCGCGGTGAGCCACGGATCCCCTTGCCCACGCGATCCACCAGGCGAATCGCCAGCACCTGGGTCGCACTCTGGGCGATCGCCACCAACGGGCGCACCAGCGACGCCAGCGCGTAGCCCGCCACGATCAACGGCTTGCGGCGGGATAGCCGATCTGACCACCATCCACTCGCCAGTTTGAGCAGCGAGGCGACGGCCTCGGCGCTTCCCTCGATCACGCCCACCATGCTGACCGTCGCGCCCAACGTGCCCACCAGAAAGAGCGGCAGCAGCGGCGCGATGATTTCACTCGACGCATCGGTGAGAAAACTCACGCCGGCGAGCGCCATCACATTGCGCGTCGGTCTCCAGCGCGCGGCCGGCGTCGCGGCGTTGTTCGCCCGGCGGGAGCTCATGCAATGACCACGATGGACTCCGGGAAGGACTGGCTGCCCCCGCTGCTGGCGACCTGGCGAGCCCAGCGCGCGTGGATACTCGAGCAGCAGGTGGCGATCGCCCGCACCGCCGCACCCACCGGGAACGAAAGCGAACGGGCGGCGCTGCTGCAACAGGACTGGCGTGACTGCGGCCATGCCGTCACACGGGACGGCGCCGGCAACGTGATGGCACGGGTGACACCCGCCAGACCCATATCGCATTCGGCGCCGGTGGTGTGTCTTGCCCACCTCGACACGGTGTTCCGCGCCGACGAGCCGCTGGTCGTGCTTCAGGATGGGACGCGCACCTACTGTCCCGGCATCGGCGATAATGGTCGCGGCTTGGCGGCGATGTCCGTGCTGGCGCGCGTGCTACAGCAGCCTGAAGTGCGCGCGCGCTTGCAGCGGCCGATCGAACTCGTGCTCACGGTTGGCGAGGAAGGCGAGGGCAATCTCCGTGGGGCGACGCAGTGGTTTGACGACGCCGCGGCGCGCGGCCTCACGCCGGTGGCTGCGGTCGCGATCGACGGCCCCGGAGACTGCACGATCGTGCACCATGCGGTGGGATCACGTCGGTGGCGCATCACCGTCACCGGCGTAGGTGGGCACAGCTGGGCCAACGCCACGACGCCCAACCCGGTGCATGCGGCCGGCGTCTGTATTGCGGCCATCGCCCGTCTGGCCGACGCATCCCGTCCGTCCGGGGTGGTCGCCGTCACGCGCATGCATGGTGGTGAACATCTCACCGGCATACCCGCACAGGCCTGGCTCGACGTCGACATGCGCTCGCTCGATCCAGCCCGACTCCGCACGTTGAGTGACGAAGTGGAGCGCATCGTCGTGCGGGCCGTGCGCGACGCCTCGCAACTCCAACCGGCGCAGGCGCTGCGGTACGCCATCACCGTCCTCGGCGACCGGCCCGCCGGCATGATCGACGCCCACCATCCGCTCGTGTTGGCGGCCGCGGCGGCCACGCGCGCGGTGGGACGCGTTCCGCAATCGGCGTCCGCCTCCACCGATGCCAACGTGCCGCTCTCGCGCGGCATTCCCGCCATCGCCATCGGCGCAGGTGGTACCGGCAGTGGCGCCCACACGGCCCACGAATGGTACGATGACACCGACAGCGACATTGGCCTCGAACGGGTCATTCGTACGGTGGTGGCGTTGGGCACCGCGGAGCGCCTGGCTCGCTAACCCACGCCTCGGTACGCTGGATTACGCCTGGGCGCGAGCGGGGTCGTCCACGACTTCACAGGCCGGGGCACTCGGACTCGTAGGGAAGAAGAGGGCGCGCCGCGCCGCCGACGCATGCGTGCGCACATACCGATCCCGCCACCGCGAGGCAAATCGCTCGGCCTCGCTCGTCGGCACCATCGCCCAGACACTGCCGCCGAATCCGGCGCCGAAGGCACTGGCCGCATGCGCACCGAGGTCGCGCGCGTAGCGCGCGAGATGCACCGTTTCGGCAATCTGATTCTCGAGCGCCCGCTCGGCACCGCCCTGTGAACGATCGACCAGCGCTCCGAACTGCTGCACATCGCCGCTGGCCAGCGCATCGGCCGCGTGCGGCACGATCACGAACGTTTCCTCGAAGAACTGCTCGAGCCGCGCGATGAGATGACGGGCGGTGAACTCGTGGTCGGCACCGGCCCGCGCCGCATCGACCAGCACCGATGGTACCTGCGTGACGGGGCCGTCGGACGCCACCTCGAAGGCCTCGCGCAGTGTCCGAGCCGGCGTGTCCGCGCCTGCGCCGCCGTGGAGATTCCACGCATCCACGAGCCGGTGTGCCGTGCGCGCCGCGCGATTGTAGCGCTCCTTGGCCGCACCGGTTTTCGCCGCCACGACGCCACTCACGCCGATCACGAACGCATACTCCGACAGCCAGGGCACCGAGCGCTCATACGTGACCGGCGCCCAGCGAAATATCTCCAGGCGTTCCGGTGCACTACACAAAATCGCCGTCTGATCCTGCGCGCCCCCCAGCGTCCCGACCCCGCGCTCGCCCGCCAGCTGTCCGAAGTCGGTGCCATTCTCGAGGGCGCCGACGTAGCCGGCGAGGGCCGTGCGATCGGTCATCGTGGTGCGCCACGCCGGCAGCGCAGCAAGCTCCGACACCGCGGAGAATGCGAGCGTGAGGCCGACCGTGAGCGCACTCGAACTCGAGACCCCGGCGGCCGGTGGCAGATTGCTCGCCAAGGCGATGTCGGCCCCGTGCACGGCGCTGCCGAAGTTCGCGATGAGGCGCCGAAGGACCGTGCGCGGGTACACCGCCCACGGCAGGGCGCTGCGGGTCGGCGCATCGAAGGCCATCGACACCGTCTCCCGGCGCCGCGCATCGCGCAGGACGGCCACCCGGTCGTCGCGCCGGCGGGCCACCAGCACGATACCGCGCTCCACCGTACACAGCAGCGACCGTCCCCCCGCATAGTCCACGTGCTTCCCGAGGACTTCAATGCGTCCTGGCACAACCCACACGCGACGGCTGTCCGACGGCACGCCGGCGTCGTCGAGCGCCTGATGCGCATCGCGCAGCAGCGCGCGGTAGGCGTTCGCCGCGAGTGGCGAGAAGCCGATGCTGTCGAACCGTCGACGCACGAAGAGTTCGTCGAGCGGCGGAAAGGCGTCCATCGTCACGGATGCGGATCGACGGACGACAGCCGTGCGACGACATTGGCAATGTCCGTACGACGCGAGAGATCGAGCACCGGTGCACGGAGTCGCACCGCGCGTACCGGCACCCCTTCCCGGAGGGCGAGCCCGACCGCCTCCGGTAGCTCGAACTCACCACGCGACGACATGGGCACGCGACGACAGGCGTCCACGATGGCCGGCGTGACCGCCCAGAGGTTCATACCGACCCACTGCGCCGAGGCACTGGTGAGATCGAACGTCTCGCCCGGCTTTTCGACGATGCCGTGCAAGAGGCCGTCCTCGCTGACATTGAGCACCGCGAAGGCGCGCACGCGCTCGACGTCGATGTTGCCGTCGCGCACGAGGGCGTCACGATCGAATGCCACCACGCCGGCACTGTCGTGTGCCGCGAGTTCGCGGAAAGCGTTGACCGGGTAGTAGTTATCGGCATTCAACACAAGGAACGGCGCGTCGCCGAGGACATCGGCGGCCACCGTAACCGCGTTGGCCGTGCCGATCGGCGCCGGCTGCACAGCGAAGCGCAGGTGCACGCGACGGGGCGGCGCTTCGACCGTGAAGTACTGTCGTACGGCGTCATGCCCCGGACCGATCACGAGCAGGACATCGGTGATGCCCGCGTCGGCCAATGCCGAGAGCACGTAGTCGAGAAAGGGGCGCTTGATCGGAATCATCCCTTTCACACCGGCGTCGGCGGCCGCCACCTGGGAGGCCTCGAGTGTAGCCGTCTCGTCACTGCGACGCATACGACTCCCGAGGCCTCCTGCCATGATGACGGCCGTACGGATCATGCCGTGCTGGGTCCCTGCGGCGCGGTGGATGTCTGCCACGCACCACGGGTAAAGTCGGGAAACTTGACCGGCGCGCTCCCCTTCTTGATCGACTGTTCACAGAGCGCGTACGGCACGCTCCACGCGGCGGCGTCGTACACGTCGAAATCCGGCGCGAGCCCTTCGCGCATGCACTGCACGAGCCGGTACGCCATGATGAAGTCCATCCCGCCATGGCCGCCGTTCTTGCGCGCCGTATCGCCCATGGCCGTCCAGAGCGGATGCTCGTACTTGCCCTTGAACTCCGCCAACGGCGTCCACTTCTCCCCACCAGCGGCGCCATCGATATACAGGCGAGCGGGATAGTCGTTGAAGATCGCCTTCGACCCCTGCAGGTTGTTCAACCGCGAGTACGGGCGCGGATTCACGACGTCGTGCTGCAGCAAGATCGTGCGTCCCTTCGCCGTCTTGATGAGCGACGTGTTCATGTCGCCGGCTTTGTAGCGCTCCTGCCATTTCGCGCTGTCCTTCGGCTCGGTCTTCTCGCGCCATTCGGTAAGGCCAGCCTCGGGCGACGACATGGACACGACGTACTCGAACTTGTCGCCGCGATGAATGCCGAGGTACTGCGCCACGGGTCCGAGCCCATGCGTGGGATAGAAGTTCGTATCGCGTTCCGTGTGCGGAAAACGACGCCAGAGTCCTTCGTCCTTGTTCTCGAACAGGATCTGGCGGAGATCGTGCAGATACGCCGCCTCGGCATGCAACAGCGTGCCGAACACGCCATCGCGCACCATGCGCAGCACGGTGAGCTCACTGTTGCCGTAGCAGCAGTTCTCCATGAGTAGGCAGTGCCGCTTCATCTTCTCGGACGTGTCCACCAGCTCCCAGCACTGATCGACCGACAGCGCGATCGGCACTTCGCTACCGGCGTGCTTCCCCGCACGCATGGCGGCGAGCACCACCGGGGTATGCCATGGCCACGGGGTCGCCGTGTACACGAAATCGATATCGTCGCGCTGCACGAGCCGTTCGAAATCGCGGTCGCCGTTGGTGTACAGCGCGGGGGCCTTGCGGCCCGCTTTCACCACCTGGTCAGCGGCGCGCTGCGCCTTCTCCGGCACGATGTCAGCGAGCGCCGTGATTTCCACGCCGTCGATGGCGAGCAGTTCGCTCAGCACTGAACGCCCGCGCAGCCCCGTGCCTACGATCGCGATACGGACCGTCGCGTGCTTCTCGAACGGCACACCGAGCATGCTGCCGTTGCCGGCCATCCGCGGTGGAGTGAGATCGACGCGCCAGTCATCGGTGCTGGCCAGCAACCGCGCCGGCGTGCCGGTCACCGCCGCAGCGGCCAGTGCGGCCGCGGCACCGCTCAAGAGGTCACGCCGCGAGACGCCGTGACGGAGATCGTTCGAGTCGTCGTTCACGCGTCCATCCGGATGTCGGAGTCATCGCCCAGGTTCATGCTGCCTTTCACGCCCCGCACCACCACACGGTCACCGAGGAAGGCATCGTGTAAGTGCGCGTGCTCGACCAGCGTGTTCTCGCCGATTACCGCATTGGCGACGGACGAGTGGCGGACGGTGCTACCTGCACCCAGCGACACGTTCGGGCCCACCGTCGCATGCTCAATGGTGCAGCCGTCTTCGATGTACACCGGCTCGACGATCGTCGCACCGGCCCCCAGCGTCTCGGGGCGGCGCGCGCGTCCCTTCTCGAGCATCGTGCGATTGGTATCGAGGAGCGTTTCGAGCTGACCGGCGTCATACCATCCGTCGACATCCACGACTTTGATCTTCGCGCCGTGATCGATCATGTACTGGAACGCATCCGTAAGATACCACTCACCCTTGTTCGGCGCGGTGGCGAGCACGTGGTCGATGCCCTCGTACAGCAGCTTCCAGTTCTTGATGTAGTACAGGCCGATGTTCGCCCGCTTGGAGATCGGTTCTTTCGGCTTCTCGACGATCTTCGTCATGTGGCCATGCTCGTCGGTGACCACGACGCCGAAGCGCTGGTAGTCCTCGACTTCCTTGGTCCAGATGATGCCGTCGTCGTCGCTGTCCTTGAGCATGGTCAGGTCGGCATCGAAGATCGTGTCGACGAAAATGATCAGCACCGGCTGATCGACGAACGGCTTCGCCAGCGCCACGGCGCCCGCGGTTCCGTCCTGCACTGCCTGCTCGATGAACACACTCGGAATGTCATACGTCGTGCGGGCGTACGCTTCGACTTTGTCCTTGAGGTGGCCGGTGATGTAGACCACCTGCTCCACGTTGCCGAGCCTGAGCACGTCGTCCATGACGTAGCTCATGACCGGGCGGCCGGCCACCTTCAGCATCGGCTTCGGCGTCACATGCGTGTGCGGACGAAGGCGCGTGCCTTTTCCAGCGAGGGGAATGATGACCTTCATGTCGAATTCGGTCCCGAGTGGCGGGGTGAGTCGGGCGCTCCTGCAGATCGACGCAAGATGCAGAACGGCGCCGTCCTCGGGGAGGGGCGGCGCCGTACGAAGTGCTGCGGAGGCCGGGCTGGATTGACCCGCGAGGAGCGGCCCGTGCATCAGGGGGCGCTGGTGCCCTCGCGACCGTACCGATCCTTGATCCGGACGACATCATCCAATTCCGGCGTGCTGGCTTCGAGCACGTCACAATCGGTGATGGCTTCCATGTAGTGGATCGTGCCCGGCGTGATCCGGAATGACTGACCGGTGGTCAGGCGCTGGTCCTGCAGCTCGGTTTCCCCCGGCAGCTGTACCCAGTACTTCATTTCGCCCTGCAGCAGATAGACGGTTTCGTCCTTCCGCTCGTGGTACTGCACGGACAAAGCCTGCCCGGCCGTGATGTGCAGGATCTTGCCCACGTACCGATCGGTATGGGCCCAGATCGTCTCGTGGCCCCACGGTTTCGGCACATGCCGGACTTCGACGCGACCACTCATGCAACACTCCAGAATCGTAGACGAATCATGCGACCGCCCCGCTGACGTCAGCGGGACGGCAATGCCAATCGAGAAAATCGGGCCGTCGGGCTCTCCGTGCTGCCGTATGGATCGAGCCACAGAGCATCGGGGGCCTCGTCGAGCCGAAATTCCACCTGCTGCGCATCCTTCAGCGGGTCGGCGCGCACGATCGTCCATCCGGCGGCCGTCCGCACCCCCACTGGCATCGGATGCCGATACCGACCAACACGAACCAGCTGCGCGGTCACGACCCACCGGGAGCGCCCAGCCACTTGCTCCTGAAGGACGACCGGCGCCCGCAGAGCGTAATCGATGACCCCGGCCTGCTGCACCCACTGGTCGAAGAACCAGCCCAGCTTCTGCTCACCGACCCGTTCCGCCACCGCCTGCATCGCCCAGCGATCCACGTGCCGGAATTGCCACATCGCGTAGTACTCGCGCAAGACGCGCCGGAACGACTCCTCACCCAGCGCATCGTGGAGCGCCTGATACATCGACTGGCCGCGATCGTACACCGAGGCGTTGTACACGGCGAAGCTGCGGAAAAGATCCGCCCGCGTACCGATCGGCTCCGCGGTTCCCTCGCGCACGGTGGCCGCCTGCTCGTCCGACATCGAGTCGAGTCGTGCGCGCAGACGACGCACCGCGGTATCAGTGGGCTGCGCCGGATTGTGTTCGCCCGCCATCTCGAGCCGCGCGGCCAGCAGCACGCGGGAGTCTCCGGCCTGCAGCAGCTCCTGGTACGAACTCAGGCCTTCGTCCATCCAGCCGCTCTGCCATTCGTTGTTGGCGAGAATCCCGTAAGTGTACACATGCCCGAGTTCGTGAACCGTCAGCCCCACCGAGGCCTCGCCGTTCATCAGGAGCATCGGGAATTCGGTTCCGCTCGCGTCGATCCGCTTGACCACCGTGATCTGCGGATACGGATAATCCCCGTACAACGCCTCCAGCCATCGCAGCGCGGTGCGGGTCTGGGCCAAGGCTTTTCCACCCTGCCATTGGGTGAGCGACCGGTCAACGCATGCCTTTTGCTCGGCGCCGTCGGCCGATGCCCGCGCACAATCATCGGTCGCGTCGGCGCGATAGAGCACGTGCACCGACACCGTGTCCCAGATCGGGAAGCGGTACCGCTGCGACGGCGCGTGCACGTACGACATGCCTTCGTACCGATAGCCCGGTGACGTGCTCCAGGCGAAATGGTGCACGTTCCGCGCGATGAACCGCACGGCCTTGTATCCCGCGGGCACCTGCACGGTCGGCGCGGGGGGCACGTCACGATACGCCTGCGCCGCCAACCGTGGACGCTCGCTGCCGGGCGCCATGACACGCGCGTAACCCGGATCGCCACTTACCGGCACGCCCGTAGCTCCGACGGTCTGATCGGACGGCAACACGAGCGTGACATCGAAGGCGCCGAACTCCCCGTAGAACTCGCCCGCCGGCACCAGCGCATTCGGCTTCCATCCGTCGCGATCGTACACCGCCACTTTTGGATACCACTGCGAGAAGTCGAAGCTCCGCCCGCGGCGCGCCTGACGTCGCGGCACCGTACTCGGACGCGCGGTCCACGCGAACTCCACGGTGACGGAATCCCCCGACGCCAACGGCGCGGGGAGTGCCAACCGCACCACCGTGCTGTCGGGCGCCAGCGGATACTCCACCGCCACCGGTCGGCCGTTCACCCGCGGTGGCGTGGTGAATCGTTCGTACGCGTAGTCGGGGTCGCGCAGCTCCTGAAAGCGCAGCCGGCCCTCGCGCTCATCGGTGGCGGACCACTTCGATCCGGGGCGGAAGGCGTTGAGATGCTGATGCACCCACAGCTCGCGCAGCACATCGGGGCTGCGGTTCACATAGCGCAGGCTCCCGGTGGCCGTGAGTACTCCCCGTCGCTCATCGAGGGTGGCCACGATCTGGTAATCGGCCCGCTGCTGCCAATATCCCACCGTATCGCCGCTCGGCGGCGTGGTGGCGGCATGAACCGGCACACGCGGCGCGAGCGCCTGTTGATTCGGCAGTCTTCCAGGCGGCACGGGCGCATCTTGCGCTGCGACGATCTGCGCGGAGCAGAGAAAGACGGCGGCGAGGCGGATAAGCACGGGGGAGAACCGACCGGATGTGAATCGGGGGAGTGCACCATAGTGCACTCCCCCATTCCTACACGAAACTCGTGGAGTCAAATCAGACGCGCGACGCACCCATGCGACGGCGCAGCAGGGCGAGCTTCCGGCGCAGCGAACCGTCCATCACCGTGTCACCGATGCGGACCACCACACCACCGAGAATGCTCGGATCGATGGCGAGATGCGGCACCACCGTCTTGCCGACGATGGCCGACAGGCGCTTCCCGATCTCATCACGCTCGTCGTCGCCCGTTTCACGTGCCACGGTCACGCGCGCATGCACGATGCCAGCCGAGGCGTCGAGCAGCGTGTCGTACTCGTTGGCGACGATCGGGATGAGCATCTGCCGACGGTTCTTCACCAACTGCTGCAGGAAGCGCAGGAACAGGCGCGGCACGCGATCGCCGAGTGCCTTGGTGAGCACCGCCGACTTCTGGTCGGCCGCGATACGCGGCGACTCGAGAAAACGGAAGAGCGTGATGTCGGTTTCGATCGCAGTCGCGATCTGTCGCAACAACACTCCCCACCCCGCGGTATCCTCGGCCTTGCGCGCGAGGGTCAGCAGCGCCTCGGCGTAGTTACGGGCGACCGATTCGCCCTGCACGCCGGCTGGCATCAGCGCGTACCCTTCGCGCCGTCGAGCGACGCCAGAAAGGTCTCGACAATCTTGCGGTTGCCGGTCGAATCGAGGTTCTGCTCGATCACGCGCGACGCGCCCGCGATGGCGAGGTCGATCGCTTCGGTGCGCAGGGCGGCGATGGCGGCAGCCTTCTCGCCCTCGATCGACCGACGCGCCTGCTCGATCATCTCTTCCTGCTGCGACTTCGTAAGCGCGAGCAGATCGGTGCGCATCTTCTCGGCCGTGCCGCGGCTGTCAGCGATAATCTGCTGCGCTTCCGTGCGGGCGGTTTCGAGATGGGCCTTCTGCTGCGCGAGCAGCGACTCGGCGGCGGCACGGTCACGCTTGGCGCCTTCGATCGCGTCTTCGAGCGCCTTTTCACGCGCCTCGACGGCGGCGAAGATGGGCTTGAACGCGAATTTCGAGAGGACGACGAGCAGCAGGACGAAGATCACCAACGTCCAGGCCATCA
>CAIUOO010000319.1 GCA_903900795.1 uncultured Gemmatimonadota bacterium
GACGGCGCTGATGGCCGGCTTGTTCTCTTTGCGGGAGTCGAGCGCTTCCTGATCGTAGCAGCAGCTCCGGCGACCGATCGGGCTTTCGGCGGCGCAATCGCAGAAGGTGTACTCGGTGGCATCGTCGCCCAGGCTGACCACATCGGGCTCGCCGCCAGTCGCCTCCATCTCGCGTAACGCATGCAAGGCGGCTGGATTGCCTTCCACTCTCCCCCGCACGTCCGACCAAGCGATGCCAGGATGTCGACGCATGTTGGCGTGAAATCGTGCGTCGAGTGTGCTGAGCAATGCGTCCCGGTCTTTCGTGTGCATCGTGTGCGGAGAGAAGGGCATGCGGTTGTCCACTTTCGGCGGGGGTGGTGTCCTCATTCGGGGATAGGATACGCCGCCGTACCACCAGCCGCAAATGCCAAGTCGTTGCGCTGCAACGCACTCGGTGACGTTACCGGTGAGGTACGCATCCTGCACCATGTGACCGGTGAGAGGTTTCCCCGTGTCCCCTGTCGGAGCGGCACCATGTCCCGTATCTCGTTCGTTCCATTGCTGGCGCTGTCGCTGGTCGCTGTTTCCCCGCTCGCGTCGCTTTCGGCACAGGTCGTCGTGGCACCGAGGACCGATGTGCTCGACGTCGAACGCTTCGCCGACAACCAGCTCGACAATTTGGTCGGTCCCATCGCGCTCTATCCCGATGCGCTGCTGGCGCAGGTGCTGGTGGCGGCCACCTTCCCCGATCAGGTGGAGGACGCGGCGCGCTGGGTGCGCGAGCACGGCACCGCCGGCATCGACGAGCAGCCGTGGGATGTGAGCGTGAAATCGGTGGCGCATTACCAATCGGCGCTCAACATGATGGCCGACAAGGGTGACTGGACGGCGACACTCGGTCGCGCTTATGCCTATCAGTCCAGCGACGTCATGGCCGCCGTGCAACGCATGCGCCGGCTGGCCGACACACAGGGCAATCTCGTCTCGAATGCACAACAGCAGGTGGTGCGCGAGTCGAACAGCTACGTGATCGTGCCGGCGCAGCCACGGGTGATCTATGTGCCGGTGTACGATCCGATCGTCGTGTACACACG
Source organism: uncultured Gemmatimonadota bacterium (assembly GCA_903900795.1). Classification (GTDB taxonomy): domain Bacteria; phylum Gemmatimonadota; class Gemmatimonadetes; order Gemmatimonadales; family Gemmatimonadaceae; genus Gemmatimonas. Next base: position 1,077 of record CAIUOO010000319.1, read on the forward strand.
ACCGATCTTCACCGTCGGGTTCTCGAGCCGCTACTGGTCGTACGGCGTGGGCTTCCCGATTGGTGGGTGGCTGAACTACGATCTCGACTGGGGTCGTCGCGCCGTGTACTACAACGGCTGGGATGACGTGTACGTGGGCTATGGCGGCGGATGGCGTGCCCGCTCGCGGCCGTTCATTCAGGTCACGAACATCTACGTGAGCCCGCGCTACCGCGACGTATACGTGAATCGCAACGTGGTGTATCGCACGGTGAACTATCGCAACGTGGATCGCTATGCGGGCTATCACCGCGACGTGCGTTTCGATTCGCGTCGTGACGGGAATCGTGAAGCGTATCGCGATGGGTACCGTGACGGGCGCGACAATGGGCGTGGTCGGGACGTGGTGGAGGACAACCGCGTCGGGCGTTCGGCGCAGCCTCGTTCGCAGGGCGGATCGGCGTCGCCGGATGGTTACCGCAACGGACTGCCGCA
>CAIUOO010000320.1 GCA_903900795.1 uncultured Gemmatimonadota bacterium
ATGCGCGCCGCAGCCCAGGCCAGCGGTCCCCACACCATCACAATCGACACGATCGAAATCGCCGTGAGCTGTCCGGAACTGAAGGGACCGTAGCGCTCTGCCGTCGCCTCTTCGGACACGAGTTCACCGGGTGCCCGGGCCAGTTCGCGACCGTTCGCGGCAATATCCCGCTCCAACTGCACGATGCGTTCGTCCATGACCCCCAGCCGCTGCTCCAGCCCCTTGGCGGAGGGCGACTCTGCGGTCGTGCGCCGCAATTCCGTCGCGACTTCGTCCCGACGGCTCTGCACCGACGTCAACTGACGGGACAGCTCGCTGCGCTTGGCCTTCAAGGCATCGACGTCAGCCGAGCTGAGCGGCTTCAGACCGACCGGCGCCGCGTCGAGGCCGACGGTGGCGCCGACAGGCTGCGGAGGAACCTGGGCCGAAACGGGGGCCGGCGGCGCGGAGGCGGGTTGCAGTGGGAGCATGGTCAAACCTACGCAAAGAAGCCGAAAGCGGTTACATCACTGGTGACGCGTCCGAGTCCACCCGTGCCTGATCCGTGACCATGACGACTGCCACCCCCTCGCCGGCCCTCGACGCCGACGCCTTGCTGCTCGAGGCACAACAGTTCGCGCCCCAAGTCATCGATTGGCGCCGGGCGCTGCACCGGCACCCCGAAGTCGCGTTTCAGGAGCACGAAACCGCGCGATTCATCCGGCAGGTGCTGGAGCAAATCGGCGACCTCGAGATCTCGCGTCCCACCGAGACAAGCGTGATGGCGCGCCTCTTCACCGGTCGCCCCGGTCCGGTGCTCGCCGTTCGCGCCGACATCGACGCGCTCCCCATTCACGAGGACAATGACGTCGAGTATCGGTCGCAGACCGACGGCGCCATGCACGCCTGCGGACACGACGGCCATACCGCGATCGCCCTCGGCTTGGTCACCCTGCTCGCGCGTCATCGTGACCAGCTCCGCGGCGAAGTGCGATTCATCTTTCAGCACGCCGAGGAGCTCTCGCCCGGTGGTGCCCAGGAGATGGTGCGACAGGGCGTGATGGACGGCGTCGATCAGGTGATCGGCCTCCACGTCTGGTCGGCCATGCCGGTCGGACGCATCGGACTCATCGCGGGCCCCGCCATGGCGGCGCCCGATACCTTCGAGTGCACGATCATCGGCAAGGGCGGTCATGCCGCCATCCCGCATGGCACGATCGATCCGATCGCGATCGGTGCGCAAGTCGTCTCGGCGCTGCAGCACGTCGTCGCGCGCACCGTCGATCCGCTCGACCCCGTGGTCGTGTCGGTCACGCAGTTCATCGCCGGCACCGCGTTCAACGTGATCCCCAACACGGCCTATCTCGCCGGCACCGTGCGCACGTTCGACCCCACGCTGCGCACCGCCGTGCCCGCGACGATCGAGCGCATCATCAAGGGCGTGACCAGTGCGTTCGGCGCTGCGTACGAGTTCCGCTATGAGCCGGGGTACCGCCCCGTCATCAACGACCCGGCCCTGACGGCGCGTCTCACCGACGTGGTCGTCAACACCTTCGGCGCCGACACGTTGATCGACATGCGCCCGACCATGGGCGGCGAAGATTTCTCGGCCTATCAGCAGCGGGCTCCGGGCGTCTTCGCGTTCATCGGTGCCGGCAACGTGGACATCGGCATCGACTTTCCGCATCATCACCCGCGCTTCCAGATCGACGAACGCTCGCTCGACATCGGCTTGCGCTATCTCACCGCCGCCACGCTCAACTTGCTCGGCACGGCATGACGAAGCCCTAGTCGACGGCGCGCGGGAAACCCTTCACGTCGTCGAGCACTTCGGCCACGCAGATGCGGTGCCCTTCGGGATCCTCGAGTTCGAACTCGATCTGGCCGTAGGGCATCAGTTCCGGACCGCGCACCAGCGGCGTCCGACGACGCGCATGATCGAGCAGCGCCGTCAGCTCCTTGCCCTCGAGACGCAGGTATACGTCCCAATCGTGGGAGGCCGGCGTGCGTGCGATCGGAGCTTTCGTGCGGCGCAGCATCAGTTCGGCGGCGTCGCGCCGCAGGACGCAGAAATCGAACGGGGCGACGGCGGGGAAAGGATCGACGGAAAAACCGAGGATCTCGCGATACCACGTCATGCAGCGTTCGACATCAGCGACGCGCAGAACGGGGACGAGGGCGGCGAATCGAATCATGTGGGGTCAATGCCTCATCACGACGAGAAGTGCCAGACCTGTTCGCGCGGTGCCAACGGGATGAGCTTCCGGCCGCCACCGAGCTGCGCTAGCCCGGTGGTGACGCCGACGGCAGCTGCTGCAGCAGGAAGTCCCGCGTGTTGCCCCCCATCACGCGCGCGACTGTCTCCTGATTCAGGCCAGCCTTGAGCAGGCCGTCGGTGATCGCCGCCATGCCGCGGGTATCGAACGGCGTGCGCGTGGCACCATCGAAGTCGGACCCCAGCGCCACATGCGCGGCACCGGCCACCTGCACCGCATGCTGAATCGCCTTCACGATGTTCGCCACCGTGGGCTCACACACCGCACCGTTCCAGTAACCGATACCCACCAGTCCACCATTCGCCGCGATCGCCCGCAGCTGATCGTCGGTGAGATTGCGTGGTCCCGGGCAGGTGGCGGCCACACCGGTGTGTGACACCACCACGGGACGGGTCGCCATGGCGAGGACTTCCTGCACGGTCTGCGCCGATGCATGCGCGAGATCGACGATGATGCCCAGCGACTCCATGCGCGCGACCACCTGACGACCGAGCGGGGTGAGTCCCGCATGCGTGACGCCGTGCGCGCTCGCTGCCACTTCGTTGTCGAAGAAGTGCGTCAGCCCCATCATGCGAAATCCAGCAGCGTAGAGCGTATCTACACTCTCCACTGTGCCGTCGAGCGCGTGCAGCCCCTCGATCGCGAGCAACGCCGACACCTGCGCCGGATCACCGGCCCGACGCTCCATGAACGCCGCCATCTCTTCGCGCGTCGTGATCAACGTGAGCGTGTTCGCCGAGCGGAGTACCGCGTCTTGCAGTTGGTCGGCCTGATGCACCGCCCGCGCGCGCAAACTCGTCCACGTGGCGCGCGGCCAACGCTGGGCGAGCGCCAGCAACAGCACGTTGTCCGTCTCGCCGGTGTTGTGATCGTAGTTCATGCCGCGCGGCGTTTTTGTGACCACCGAGAACACCTGCAGCGCCACATGCCCTTCCTGCAAGCGCGGCACGTCCACATGTCCACGCGCGACACGCGCCAACGGATCGCGTCCCCACAGTAGCTGATCGGCGTGCAAGTCGGCCACGAACAATCGGCGATGCAGCGCCGACGCCACCGGCGAGACCGCCGGCAGCGTTGTACTGACGACCGTGTTCATCTGACCGTCGGCAATGCGCGCACCAACGGTGAGAAACCCGATTGCCGCGAGAACCACTACCAGCAACAGCCCGGTCAACACCCGCTTCATCTTCACGTCCTCAGCGCAGTCCGCGCGGCATCGGATCGCCCGACATCTCGCGCGCATTCGGGAGCGAATTCGGGACGCTCTCGCCGCGCAGGTCACCACAGCGGTCGATCGCCTGCTCGGAACCCTGGTCGATCGTGTCGGGCAG
>CAIUOO010000321.1 GCA_903900795.1 uncultured Gemmatimonadota bacterium
ACGACAAAGACACCTCACGTTCGGCGGAGACCCCGCCCAGCAACACGGTGATTCGCATGGTCAAAACTACATCCGAATCCGTCCGCGTCGTCAGTCTCCGTCAGGCGCTAGCGACGCTCAGCGCGAACGCAATCACGCGGGCCAACATCGCGTGGTCGGGAATGCGATCCCACTCCCGCACCACGATTACCTGGTCGAACGGGTCGAGCGTCACGTGCCGTCCGGTCTGTGGCGCCGTCGGATCGATGGCAATCCACGCTTGCCACAGCGTCAGCCCCTGCGCATTGATGACCACGCCATGAGCATCCTCCCACGTCGAGGGACGTGGGTCAGCCAGCAGGGCGGCAAGTCGGCCGCGACTATAGTCGCGTAACGGTGCACCGCGTGCATCCGTGAACTGGTCGAGGACGTTGATCATGGAGTAAATGACAGGACCGATACTGGCCGGAGAGATCCGCAGCGAACGTCGGCGTACCGTATCGTGTAGGGGAGACGTCAGAACTGGGTCGAAGTAACGGAGCGCCCGGGGTGTGACACCTTGGGCTCACGAGCGGGTTATAATCGGAGACCGCCCCCCTCACACCACTCACCGGATCACCGTGATGCGAACCAAGACACTGTACGCGATCGGGCTGCTCGCCCTGTCGGGCTGCTCGCATGAGTCCACGCGCGCGGATAGCAACGACAGTGCGCCAACACCGAACCAGGGCATCGTCGCGGGCACGCTGGTCGTGACGGCCGCTCGCCCGACCCTCACCCTGCGCAACACCACGGCGTTCGTGGTGGGCTACATGGTCGTCGACAAGGATCAGATGACGATTGCGCTCTATCCGCCATGCGGATCGCAGTGCGCGAAGCTGGTGCAGGGCGCCGACGTCAGCGTGCCGTACGCGAGCATCGCGGGCTACACCAGTGCCTCGACCGAGGCCAACGTGCTGTGGTTCACCTACGCGCGCGCCGCCGACGGGACGCTCACCCCACAAGGCCCCGTCCAGACGACGCGCGTCAAGCTCTAACGGCGCCACCAGCGCCGAGAGGCGGCTAGCGGTGCATCAGATGTTCGAGCACATCGAAGCGCGTCACGATCCCCTGCACCACCCCGTCCTTCTTCATCAACACGGCGCGGTTGCTCTTCGACAACAGCTTCGCTACGCTCTCCACCGGCTGATCGCTATCGACCACCGGAAACGGCTGGTCCATGACATCGCCCACCGACTGATCGAGCACCTTCGGGTCGGCCAGTGACTTCGATGTGAGCTGCGATTCCGCCACGCTGCCAATGCACACCGCGCCATCCATCACCGGCACCTGCGACACGTTGTGCAGTGCCATCAAGCGGATCGCCTGACGCACCGAGGTCCCGGGTGACACGCTCACGATCGCCGGCGCACTGGCGTCCTTGTTGCCAAGCACCGCTTCGATGGTCGTGGGCGAGACGTCGAGCATCTGGTTTTCACGCATCCACTCGTCGTTGAACACCTTGCTGAGATACCGCTCGCCGGTGTCGCACAGAAACGTAACCACACACGATTCGGGGTCATCAAGCCGACGCGCCACGTTCATCGCCGCATGCGCAATCATGCCGGCCGAGCCGCCCACGAAGATGCCTTCTTCGCGCGTGAGACGACGCGCCATCGCGAAGGCATCTTTGTCGCTCACCGAGATGAATTCGTCGATCATGCTCATGTCGAGCGTCAGCGGCACGCAGTCCTGACCCACGCCTTCCACCTTGTACGGCGCGCCGGTGGGGTGGCCCTCGCCCTTGCTGCGCCACAGTTCAGCCAGCACCGATCCCATGGGGTCGGCAGCGATGATCTTGATGTTCGGGTTCTTGCTCTTGAGGTACCGCGCCACGCCGGTGATCGTGCCGCCCGTGCCGGCGCCGGCCACGAAGTGCGTGATGCGCCCGTCGGTCTGCTCCCAGATCTCGGGACCTGTGGTCGCCATGTGCGCCGCCGGATTGGCCGGATTCTCGAACTGTCCCGCCAACACCGCGCCCGGCGTCTCGCTCACAATCCGCTTGGCCATCATCACATAATTCTGCGGATGATCGTGCGGCACCGCGGTCGGCGTGATGATCACTTCGGCCCCGAACGCTTTCAGCAGCCGCACCTTTTCCTGCGACATCTTGTCGGGCATCGTGAAAATGCAGCGATAGCCCTTGAGCGCGGCGGCGATCGCCAGACCGACGCCCGTATTGCCGCTCGTGGCCTCCACGATCGTGCCCCCCGGCTTCAAGGTGCCGGCCCGCTCGTGCGACTCGATCATCGGCAGACCAACCCGATCCTTGACGCTGCCGCCCGGATTGAAGAAGTCAGCCTTGCCGTACAGCGGGGTCCGGATGCCGCGGGCCACCCGGGCCAGCCGGATCATCGGCGTCCAGCCGATCGTGTCCAGCACACTCCCGTAGGGGCGGCGGTGCCGAATGTGTTCTTCAGGCACGACCGCGTCGGTGGGAGCCGCGTCGGACGTGTGGGGAGTCGCCAGGGTGGTGGACATGGCTGGATTCGTCACAGGGAGTCCCTGGGGAGCGTTGGCCCCTCGGGATGTCGGAAATGCACGGGGACGAGCAACGACACGGGTATCGGGGTACTACGCAGGCGGGCGACGCAACAAACAGCCGACGCAACGCGTTGCCCTGTATTTTCTGCGCATACCGTGACACCGAATACCGAACGGGCGCGTCGACGTTCAACATCGCGGGAGCAGCACAGGTTGAAGCCCACCCGATCGATTGCTGGAATGTACACCCGCTTCGTGCACTCGGCGGCATCGTCCGACCTCCATCAACACGCAGTCAATATGCTCTCGCTCCGCCATCCCGCTGATCGTTCAGCTTCCGCCCGCACCAAACGCCTCGGCGCGCGCGGCACGCCGCTATTCGCCACGCTCACGGTGGCCAGCGCCGCCTTGCTGCTCGTGGGCGCCTGCTCGGGCGAGAAGAGCACGGGCCCCGGACCGGTCGCGGCCGCCATCACGACACAGGATGGCAACGCCCAGACCGGTATCGTTGGCGCCGCGCTGACTGTACCACTCGCGGTGGTGGTCACCGACAAGGCGGGCAAGACGATTTCGGGAGCGCGTGTCGACTGGGACGTGGGTGTGGGCTCGGGGACGGCCTCGCCCACGCGCTCCACCGCCGACCCACGCGGCGTCGCCACCACCGTCTGGACGCTGGGAACCACCGCCGGCACCGCGCGCCTCTCCGCACAGGTCAACGGCGTCACACCAGTGGTCTTTACCGCGACGGTGCTCGCCGGACCGGCGGCCCTGCTCGTGGCGTCTCCGGAAGCGGCCTATCTGAACGTCGGCGACACCGTGCGAGTGCGTGGATCGCTGCGTGATCAGTACGGCAACACCCTGGTCGGCCAGTCGATCACCTACAGCACACTCGATCCCACACTGGCCTCCGTAAACGCAACGGGGCTCGTGACCGCCGTGACCGTGGGCACCGCCCGCGTGGTGGCCGAGGCCTCCGGCCGCGCCGACACGGTGCCGGTCACCATTTCGGCCATGGGGGCGAGCGTGTGCGGCCCGATCGCCGCGCGCGTGCTGACGGTGGGCGAAGTGTTTATCCCACCGGCCGGCAGCGCGAGCATCACCACCTGCCTCACATCGCCCTCGGCCATCAACGGTGAGTACGCCCTCACACTGGTCTCGACGGCCACCTCGTTCGGGACGTCGTCACCGGTGGATGTGCTCGCGCTCGGCAGCACCGGTCCCACCATCGCCGCCCTCACCGGCGACGCCAATCCCTTCGCGCCGGTCACATCCGGCTCCTCGTCGGCGTCGGCGTTTATCGATGTGTTCGATGCCACCACGACGGCGTTGTCGCCCGTACGCGCGGCGGAGCTGGCGCGGCGCACCCTCGAACAGCGTGAACTCACACCGCTGGTCAGCGAGGCGCGCGATTGGATGGCCTCGCGCACCGCACAGTCGCGCACCGC
>CAIUOO010000322.1 GCA_903900795.1 uncultured Gemmatimonadota bacterium
CCCGTTCTCTGTAAGTTTCCCGCGTGAAACGTCCTTACTATTTCGCCGCGGTCCTGTGGTTGCTCGTGACCGGCGCGTGCGGGCGCGCAGGGCAGGCCGTCCCGGTGGTCGCGCCAACCCCCGTCGCGGTCGCGCCCACGCCGATTGCCCCGACCGCCACGGCGTCCCCCGTCACGACTGACCGTGCCACTCCCGATGAAGTGGTCAGCACGGTCGTGGCCGTGTTTGGCGATAGCGCGGTGCTGCTTCCCGTCGACTCGGCCGGCGCGGCCGACGAACCGATCTGGGACATCGACGTGCGATCGTACGAAACGCATGATCGCGTCGAGCACTACGTGGGGCTCTTCTCGATCAAGGCCAAGAACGTCTTTCTGGCGCGCCTGTCTCGAGGCACACGCTACGAGCCGATGATCCGGGCCAAGCTGCGGGCCAGCGGCATGCCCGAAGATCTGACGTATCTCGCGCTCATCGAAAGTGGCTACGATCCGCACGCGTACTCGCGCGCGGCGGCGGTGGGGATGTGGCAGTTCATGAGTGGCACCGCCCGCGGTGTCGGGATGCGCGTGGACTGGTGGATGGACGAGCGTCGTGACCCGGCTCGCTCAACCGACGGCGCCATCCGCTTTCTCCGCGATCTGCAGAAGCAGTTCGGTTCCCTTTATCTGGCCGTGGCGGCCTACAACGGCGGCCCGGGCCGCGTGGCGCGCGGGCTCACGCGATTTGCCAGTGAGCTCGATGGCGCCGAAGGCGAGGATCGCTTCTTTGCCCTCGCCGAGCAGGATTATCTGCGCGCCGAAACCAAGAACTACGTGCCGCAGATCATTGCGGCCGCGCTGGTGGCCAAGATGCCCACCCGGTACGGGCTCGTGATCGATTCGCTGCCGCTGTACGGCTACGACTCGGTGTTGGTGGCGCCGGGCACGAGCCTCGGTCATATCGCGGCGGCGAGCGGTGCGACCAAGGCCGAGGTGCGTGATCTCAACTCGGCGGTACTCCGTGGCATCACGCCCCCCGACGCCGACTTCTGGGCACGGGTGCCGGTGGGGCTGGCCGATCGCACGCGACTGGCGCTGGACAGCATCCCCGAAGAGGACCGTCGCGGCTACCGCACGGCATCGGTGAGCGGCAGCACCACCACGCCAGCCGGCTTCGCCGGCAAGCACGGCGTGACGCTCAAGCAGCTGCGTTGGTTCAATCCCGCCATGAAGACGACAAAGAAGGGTCGCCTGGTGGCCGGTCAGTCGCTGCGGATTCCGAGCGCCCTCGCCATCGACTTTGCGCGGGAGATTCCGGATCCCGGTATCGAGCGGTACGGCGGTTCGTCGCCCACAACGCTTACCTCGCGCGGCATCCACGTGGTGACGCGTGGCGAGTCGCTGGGGGTGATCGCCAAGCGCTACGGTACCACGGTGACGCGGCTCAAGTCACTGAACGGGATCAAGGGCTCCCGCGTGATCGCCGGTCAGACGCTGCGGGTGCGTAGTGGCAGCAGCGTGGCCAAGAAGGCGACGGCCAAGAAGGCGACGGCCAAGAAGACGACGGCCAAGAAGTCGACGGCCAAGAAGGCGACGGCGAAAAAGAAGACGGCGTCCTCCAAGAAGAAGACGCCGCCGCGGCGATAGTCAAACCGAGGGTCCCGCCCTGGCGGACCAGTGTGCACGACCCGAACAACCCACACCTCCGCTTTATTCCAGCACCCCGCGCCCACGGTAGCCCTTCGTGATAAGGCTCTCGTACCCGTTGGCGGGGTTGCGCCCCATGCTGATCGACTTCTGCACCGCCACCGGACCGCGGTTGTATACCAGCAGCGCCAGCTTCAGGTCGCCCTTGTAGTCCCGAATCAGGCCGCGCAGGTACTTGAGGCCGATCCGCAGGTTCACGTCGGGGTCGAGCAACTGCGCTCGCGTGACGCCGGGCTCGTACTCGCGGGCGGTACCGAGC
>CAIUOO010000323.1 GCA_903900795.1 uncultured Gemmatimonadota bacterium
CCGGCTTGAACTGACGAATACCCATGCGAATCAGCCCTCGAAGATCGCGATGGTGTCGCCGTCACGCAGCTTCACAATCGCCTTCTTGGTATGTGGACGGCGGCCGATCGACTGGCCGACGCGACGCGACTTGCCACGCGCGTTCGACGTCCAGACGCCAGTCACCTTCACGCCGAACAACTGCTCGACGGCCGCCTTGATGGAATACTTGTTGGCGTCGGGCGCCACTTCGAACGTGTACTCGCCGCGATCCTGATACGCCGCCGAACTGCGCTCAGTAATGATCGGGCGCATAATGGTGCGATGAATGGTCGCCATCGGTTACGCCTCCGCCGTAGTCTGGGTGAGTGCCGACGATTCGATCACGACGACATCCGACCACAGAATGTGATACGTGCTCACATCGCTGTACGGCATCACATGCGCGTGCGCGACGTTGCGACCGCTGAGGTACACGTTCGGCTTCACGCCGTCCGTGAGCAGCAGCACCTTCTTCCCCGCCACGCCGAGCGACGCGAACAGGCTCAGCATCGACTTGGTCTTGGGAGCGCTGTAGTTCAGCGCATCCACCAGCATGACCGCGTTCTCACGAGCACGAGCATTCAGCGCGCTCTTCCGCGCGAGGGCCCGAACCTGCTTCGGCACGATCTGCGTGTACTTGCGCGGGATCGGACCGAACACGGTACCACCGCCCGGCCAATTCGGCGCGCGGATCGAGCCCTGACGGGCGCGACCGGTACCCTTCTGCTTCCAGGGCTTCTGGTTACCGCCCGTCACCTCACCGCGCGTCTTCGTCTTGGCCGTGCCCTGGCGACGGTTGGCGAGAAACGCCTTCACCGCCTGGTGCATGACCGGCACGTTCACGGTGCCGTCGAACAAGCCCTCGGGAAGCTGGCGCGTGCCGCCCCGCTTGCCCTGCGCCGAGTACACAGGCGCCTGAAAGGTCTGAGTTTCCGTGGTCATGATCAGCTCTGCTTCCGCACGAAGACGATGCCGTTGGTCGGCCCCGCCACGCTGCCGCGCAGATAAATGAGGTTGCGCTCAGCATCGATCTTCTCGATGCGAATGCCGATGGCCGTGTGACGGACATTGCCGTACTGGCCCGGCATCTTCTTGCCCTTGATAACGCGCGACGGATCCGTGCCCGCGCCGATCGAGCCTGGCTTGCGGTGCTTCGTGTTACCGTGCGTGTTCGGGCCGCCATGGAAGCCATAACGCTTCACGACGCCCTGGAAACCACGGCCCTTCGAGGTGCCTTCGACCTTGACCTTTTCGCCAGGCGCGAAGATACCCACCGTGATCGTATCGCCCACCGTGTACGTCGGAGCCTCCGGATTCTTTCCCGGGGCGTCGTCGAGACGGAAGCTACGGAGGACGACCGGCGGCGCGCTGAGCCCCGCCTTCTTCGCATGTCCGACTTCCGCCTGCGTCGCGCGACGTCCGCGCGGCGTGCGCTCTCCCTTCTTATTCTCACGCGCGAGCTTCTGCTCGCCGTATCCGAGCTCCACCGCGGCAAACCCCGCCTTCTCCTGCGTCATCACCTTCACGACGGGATTGGGCGTGGCCTCCACCACGGTGCAGGGCACTTGCTGCCCCTGCTCGTTGAACAGCTGGGTCATACCCAGCTTCTTGCCGATAATGCCGATCATGAAAAGTCTGCTCCGTACGAGTCGCGGGGGATCCGAAAATCCTCACCGTTGGACTGAGGAGGACAACGCCCTATGCGATGCCCTCTGTACTCATCGTGCACCTGCAACCTGCAACCTTTGACTACTCGACCTTGATTTCGACGTCGACACCAGCCGGGAGATCGAGCTTCGTCAGCGCGTCAACCGTGCCGGGACGCGAATCGAGAATGTCGATCACGCGCTTGTGCGTCTTCAGTTCGAACTGCTCGCGCGACTTCTTGTCCACGTGCGGAGAGCGAAGCACCGTCCAACGCTGCGTCTTGGTCGGAAGAGGAATCGGGCCCGACACCGACGCGCCCGTCTTCTCAGCGGTGCGAACGATATCGGCCGACGCCTGGTCGATCACGGCGTGGTCAAAAGCCTTGAGGCGAATACGAATGCGGCCAGCCATCTGAATTCCTGGTAGAGAACCACCCGGTACGCAGTGGCCGGTTCATGCGAACCGGCCGCTGCCCACCCGATGCTTCTGATTAGGCGAGGATCTTGGTGACGACGCCGGCGCCGACCGTACGACCGCCCTCACGGATGGCGAAGCGAATCGCCTCTTCCATCGCGATCGGGATGATCAGTTCGATCGTCATCTGGATGTTGTCGCCCGGCATCACCATCTCCATCCCTTCGGGAAGCTCGATGGTGCCCGTCACGTCCGTCGTGCGGAAGTAGAACTGCGGACGGTAGCCCTTGAAGAACGGCGTGTGGCG
>CAIUOO010000324.1 GCA_903900795.1 uncultured Gemmatimonadota bacterium
GCACCGATCGCGCTGGCGCGAGCCGGACTCACACTTGGCGATATCGACCTGATCGAAATGCATGAGGCGTTCGCCGCGCAGGTGCTGAGCAACATTCAGGGGCTGGCGTCGAAAACCTGGGCGGCGCGCGCCGGGTTGAGCACGACGGTCGGTGAGGTGGATTTCGACACGCTGAACGTGATGGGCGGCTCGCTGTCGATTGGACATCCCTTCGGCGCTACCGGCGCCCGCGTGCTCACCACGCTATGCAACGAGCTGGCGCGCCGTGGCAAGCAGTTCGGCATGCTCACCGTGTGCGCCGCCGGCGGGATGGGTCACGCCATGATCGTGGAGCGCGCATGAGCAACCTGCCCATGAACAACGTGTTGATGGAAGATGCCGCCACCGGCGTGTCGTTGTCGGTGCACGACGGCGTGGCAACGATTCGCTACGACCAGCCAAACTCGCCGGTGAATACGTTGAACACCCGCGTGGCGCCGGTATTCGAGCAGATCTTCGCGCGTATTGAACAGGATGCCTCGATCATCGGTGCGCTCTTGGTGAGTGGGAAAGCGGACACGTGGATCGCCGGTGCCGATATCGACGAGCTTCGGCGCGTCACCTCGCCAACGGAGGGCGAAGCGCTGTCGCGTGGCGGCCAGCAGCTGTTGAATCGGCTGGCGGCGATGCCGAAGCCCTTCATTGCGGCGATTCATGGCGCCGCGCTGGGCGGTGGTCTCGAGATTGCGCTGGCCTGCCGCTATCGTATTGCGACCGATCATCCGAAAACCGTGTTGGCCCTGCCGGAAGTGCAGCTGGGATTGTTGCCGGGCGCCGGTGGTACGCAACGGCTGCCGCGCACGGTGGGGCTGCAGGCAGCGCTCGACATGATTCTCACGGGCAAGAATATCCGCGCCACGAAAGCATGGCAGATGGGACTCGTGCACGAACTGGTGCATCCGTCCATCCTGCACGACGTGGCGGCGACGCGCGTGCGCACGCTGGCCCGTGGAGAAGCCACGCCAGTGCGCGCGCGCGGTGTGAGGGACGTGCTCCTCGAGGACAACGCGCTGGGTCGCACGATCGTGTTCCGGCAGGCGCGTGCCACGGTGCTCAAGAAAACGGGTGGCCACTATCCCGCGCCGTTGGCGGCGATTGCGGCGATTCAAGCCGGCTATCTGCACGGCGAGTCCGCCGGGCTGCTCGAGGAAGCGCGCGGCTTCGGTGCGCTGGCCGTGAGCGACGTCTGCCGTGAGCTCGTGTCGATCTTCTTTGCCACGACGGCGCTCAAGAAGGACACCGGACTCCCAGAGGGTGTGACCGCCGACCCCGTGCGTGTACGCAAGATCGGTGTGCTCGGTGCCGGGTTCATGGGGGCCGGTATTGCCACGGTGGCGGTGCAGGCGGGCACGATGGTGCGCATGAAGGATGCGTCGATCGATCGCGTGGCAGCGGGTTGGCGCGCGGTGCGCGCGGTGCTGCGTGAACGCGTGAGGCGGCGGCAGCTCACGCGATTGCAGATGGAGGACACCCTATCGCTGGTCGGCAGCACCGTCGATTACAGCGGCTTTGCGAATGTCGACCTCGTGATCGAAGCCGTGTTCGAGGATCTCGCCGTGAAGCATGCGGTGCTGCGCGAAGTGCAGGCCGTCGCACCGCGGGCTATCTTCGCGTCGAACACGAGTACGA
>CAIUOO010000325.1 GCA_903900795.1 uncultured Gemmatimonadota bacterium
AACAACTGCGGCTTCTGCACGTATCGGTGCAATGACGAGACCGTGGTCCGCTGGAACGTGTGCGGGGGATAATCGCGCGCGTCCGCCTGGCGTGCTCACTGTCGGTTGGCATGATGGCGTGTGATCGTACGGAGCCGGTAAGCAACGAGGCTCCGCCCGCTCTCCGGGCGGCCATGGCCACGCGCACGATCTATCCGGCGAAACGCGAAGAGTGGCGCACCGACATCACGGAGCACACCGACAGCACCATGGTGCCGCTGGTGTTCCGGGCCGGTGGCACCACGGTGGCGCTGTTGCAGGCGTCGCCGATGCGCATTTCGCTCTTCGAGCTGAATCGGCGCGGTTTGTTGCTGGCTACGCGTCCGGTGCGGATCGACTCGGTGCTCAACGCCGCGGTTCCGCGTGATATCATCGCCCCCACCGAGCTCTCGCGCATTACCGACGATGGTGAGGTCGATGTGATCGATAGCGTCACCAGCACGCTGGTGCGCGAGTCGATCGGCGGCTTCATGTTCCGTCGTGAGCTCCCGTTGCTGCGTGGGGGCAGCGGCAAGCTCTGCACCCTGTTTCCGGCCACGCTGTTGCACGTGCGCGCGTTGGGGCAGCGTCGTGTACTCGAGGCGTTCACCCTCACGGGAAACCCGAACGACGATGCCCTCGTGGGTCGGCACCGCTTGACCGTGGCGCCGTCGTCGCGGCTACGGTGGGGCAACGGTGACGCGCGGCGGTGTCTGCTGCTTACCGATCGCGAGGTGCTGATCGTGAGCGCGCCGGCCGACCCCGGCACCGGGGTGTCGCCGCAGCTCACCACGCTCCGCGCGCCGGGCGATTCGGGGCCGCCGCCCACCATCGAGCGTCGTGGCAATGCGACCGACAGCGCCCGCCTGCGGCAGCCGTTCATCGTCGACGCCGCCATCGTGGACGGCGGCTTTGTCGTTTTGGTGGGACTCGAGTCGGACAGCCAGGGGCGCGTGCTCGACTACTACGACGAGCGCGGACGGTATATCCAGAGCGCCATGTTGCCGTTCACGGCCTCGGCGATGAGCGGAGCCGGGCCGCGCTTTCTGGCACTGCATCAGGACGAGCGATACCGCTGGTGGATCTCGTCGTGGCTGACGCCCATGGCGGCGCACGGCGCCACCGCGCCGCCGGAACCGCGGCAGCTCGATGACGCGCCGGAGCGCCAATTGTTTGCGCGCCCGACTCGCGCGCGGCGGCCGTGAGCCACCGATGCGGCACTGCACACCGCGCGGCGTTTACCGCGCCGTGCCGCGCACGCGATACAGATAGCTGAACTTCACGAACGCGCCGTCGGTCGTGCGCTGCACGTCGATGGGGCGCATCGTGTCCGTGGCGTCTACGCCGGTGCCGTACCCCAGATATACCACGGTGCCCGGGCTGGGCAGGTAGCTCACCAGCACGTCGCCGCGACCGAGCAGCGACTTACGCGCTGAGAGCGGCGTGTACGTCCCGTTGGTGGCGCGGCGCAGTAGGGGGCGTTCGGTGGCCGGATCGCGCAGCGCGCTGCGGTCGCGCGATTCCATCTGTCCTACGAAGCGCAGGAAGAGCGCGCGCGAGAACTGGTACTCCAGCCGAAGGCGGGGCACCACCTGCGTGCTGAACAGCGAGCCGTCGCGCGCACGAATGAACCGCTGATAGCGGAGCAGGGCGCCGATGCGCATCTGCGTGCTGGGACGCACATCCACTTGCGCTTCCAGATCACGCCGCCGCACGGTGCCCGTCTCGAAGAACTCCGGCTCCATGCCAGCGGTGGCGGTGATCGTGGCGCCCACGCGCCGCCACTGCGGCGTGTTCACGATCAGCGCCGTGCTGCTCGTGATCTGCTGCGCGCTGGTGGTGAAGGCCACGGTGTCGCGCCTGTTGGCCGACGGCACGGCGTAGCTCGCGTAGCGCCGGGGGTCGAAGGTGATGAGCTGCAGGTCGGGCGTGACGCTCACCTTCCACCCACCGCGCAGCGTCATCGAGTTGTCGAGTGACAGCGATGTCTCGAGCGGCGCGTCGCGTCGCGCGAACGCGTTGTAGCTCCACAGCGTGCTACCGGTGAAGAAGTGCTGGCGCTGATCCCACCAACCGCCGCGTGCGCCGAAATACGTGACGCGCTGGTTCACTTGCAGTTTGGTGAAGTCCACGCGGTTTACGAACCCCGACTGCGTCTGGAACCCCGGCGAGAAGCCCTGCAGCGCGTAGCGGAAGCCGTAGCCGCGCCCGGAGCTGCCCACGTTCCCCTCCCACAGGGTGCCGGAGCGGTTGGTACTGTCGCGGTTGCCGTCACCGGTGAGGCTGGCGGCGTAGCGCGCTTCCACGCTGTACGTCTTTTTGAACTGCAGGCGCGTATCGAATCCTGCCACGCGATTGAAACGCCTCCCCACGCTGCGGTCGGTGAACACGATGCCAGCGGTGCTTTCGGTGCCAAGGTCGCGGCGCAGGCGCACGATGGTGAACAGCGGATTCGCGCGGTCATCGCCCGTGCCGGTGGCGGCATCGAGCGCGGTGAGCAGCCCGATGTCGGTGCGTGGAATCTTGCCGGTGAGCTTGAGTGCGCCGAGCGGCTGCACGATGGCGCGCGTGTTCACGAGCTTGTTGGGCGCGTCGAACTGCTCGCTCCCTTCCACGAAGAACGGGCGCAGTTCGGGATAGAAGTTCGCGAAACGCACGTCGCCGGGGATCTGACCGACGTCGGTTTCCACCTGGCTGAAGTCAGGATTGGCCGTGGCGTTGACGGTGAAGTTGGAGGTGATGCCCCAACGCACGTCGCCACCGGCTTCACCTCGCGTGCCGCGCTGCCAGCCGGTGCTGTTGCTGTTGCGCGTGCCGCTGGTGGAGGTGATCGACGTCGGCGTGAGGTCGAGCACGAGTCCGCGCTTCATGCCGGTCATCCCCCGGAGGGCGCCGGCCTGTGGCGCGAAGCTCTGCATGGATCGTGACGCCGGCGCCCACGTGTCCTGGTAGCCGGTGCGTTGTGTCTGCCGGACGACCTGCATGCCCCAGTCCTGCGACGCGCCCGCCTGGAAGCGGATGGATTTGAAGGGAATGCGGATCTCGACCATGAAGCCGTCGTCGAGCGTACGCCCCTTCGACTGCCAGACGTAGTCCTGCGAGAGGTCCACCGCCTGCAGGGCGCCGCGGGAGATCCCGGGGCCGGCCGACATTTCGGTGCGCATGCCGTCGGCCTGCACGCCGAAGGGATTGACCGCGAACACGAAGGAGCGGCGGCGGTCGAGGAACGTATCAAGATGCAGCGCGATCCAGTCGTCGCTGGCAATGCGGTCGCGCTCGGCGAGCGTGGCACGCACGGTGCCCGGCGGCGCGAAGGCGCGGATCCCCACGTACAAGGCGTCCGGAGCGTACCACACGCGCACTTCGATGGCATCCTGCGCCGGGCGCCCGTCCACCGGGCTGTACGACGTGAAGTCGGTGAGCACGCTCGCGCGCTGCCAAGTCGGCTCGTCGAGCACGCCGTCGATGGTGACGGTGTCGTTGAGG
>CAIUOO010000326.1 GCA_903900795.1 uncultured Gemmatimonadota bacterium
ATCGGGTTGGAAGCCGTCACCCGTCCGCGTAACTTTCGCCCTCAGAGCAGCCCGGTTGCGGCTGCGGATCCCCTTCACGGAGTGCACGTGACCGCTGCTGCCGACAGCTCGATCGCTGCCGCGACCACGCCACTGATCGGTGTGGTCATGGGTAGCGCGAGCGATTTCGACACGCTCGCCCCCGCTTGCGAGATTCTGGCCGAGCTCGGCATCCCCTACGAGGCGCGCGTCGTATCGGCGCATCGCACCCCCGACTGGCTGTTCGAATACGCCGAAACGGCGTTCCCGCGCGGGTTGCGGGCGATCATCGCCGGCGCTGGCGGCGCGGCCCACTTGCCGGGCATGCTTGCCGCGAAAACGCTGGTGCCCGTGCTCGGCGTGCCGGTGGTCGCGACACCGCTGAATGGCATGGACGCCCTGCTGAGCATCGTGCAGATGCCGGCCGGTGTGCCGGTCGCCACGTTCGCCATCGGCAAGCCGGGCGCGGCGAATGCGGCGCTGTTCGCCGCACAGTTGCTCGCCGCCGACAATGCGACGCTGCGCGACACGCTGGCCGCACGCCGGTCGGCGAAAGCCACAGAAGCGCTGGCCCGCCCACTGGCCGCGCCGAACGCCATCGACTTCATCCCATCCGCCACGTGACGCCCATTCTTCCGGGAGCCACCATCGGTTTTCTCGGTGGTGGGCAGCTGGGACGCATGACGGCCTTCGCGGCGCGCTCCATGGGGTACGACATTCAGGTCCTCGATCCCGATGCGACCTGCGCCTCGCGCGCCGTGGCCTCGCGCACGATCACCGCGCCCTTCGACGACATTGCCGCCGCCATCGAGCTCGCGAAGGGCTGCGATGTCGTGACGCTCGAAATCGAGCAGATCCATCCGGATGTCCTCGATGCGGTTGCCGTGCACACCGAGCTCCGGCCGGGGCGCGCGCCTGTGTACATCATCCAGGATCGCGTCCGCCAGAAGCAGTGGCTGCAGGCGCAAGGCTTTCCGCTCGGGGCATTCGTCGCCGCCACCACGGCCACCGAGGTGGAAGCAGCCGTGCGCACGCATGGGGCCTGCATCGCCAAGTCTACGCACGGCGGATACGACGGACGTGGTCAGGTGCGCCTGCATGAGCCGGAGCAGGCCGCGGGCGCGTGGGACGCGCTCGGAAGCCGCGCCTGCCTCGTCGAAAAGATGGTATCGATCGACTACGAGATCTCCGTGATGGTGGCGCGTCGTCCGGGGGGCGAGATGGCGGTCTATCCGCCGTCGCGCAACCACCATACCAGCGGCATTCTCACGTGGGCCGTGGTGCCGGCGATCATCCCGCCGGAGATGACCAACAAGGCGCAAGCGCTCGCATCGGCCATTGCCGAACGGATCGGTATCGTGGGGCTACTGGCCGTTGAATGTTTCGTGACGACGGACGGCGAACTGCTGGTGAACGAGCTCGCGCCGCGCCCGCACAATACCTATCACCACAGCGAGCGCGGACTTGCCACCAGTCAGTTCGAACAGCTGGTGCGCGCGGTGTGTGACCTGCCGCTGGGCAGCACCGACGTGCACGCGCCGTCGGCGATCGTGAACCTGCTGGGCGAAGTGTGGCTGCAGCACGAGCCGCCGCACATCACGCAGGCACTCGACGTACCCGGCACGCGGTTGCATTTGTACGGCAAGGCCGGCGCTCGCAGCGGCCGGAAAATGGGGCATCTCTCGGCCGTCGGCGAGAGTGCACAACAGGCCCTCGGGCGTGTGCTCGAGAGCTATCGGCGACTGTCGCCGGCCACCATGGCGAGCTTCGACGTCCACGAGCCCGTGCTCGCGCGCTCCACCAACTGACCAGACGCATGTTTCCACGCGACTTCTACGAGATTCTGCACATCGTCGGCATTGCCATGTTGTTCGTCGCCATCGGTGGCGTTGCGACCCACGCAGCCAACGGCGGTAGCAAGACCACCAGCTCAACGCGCCCCTTGGTCGGTTCCATTCACGGCATCGGGGCGTTTCTCATTCTGCTGGGCGGCTTCGGCATGTTGGCCCGCCTGGGCTTCCTGCACGGCGCCAACTTCCCCGGTTGGCTCTGGGTCAAGATCATCGTATGGGTGATCCTCAGCGCCGTGGTGCTGCTGCCGTACCGTTGGCCCTGGCTCGCCAAGCCGTTTTTGCTCGCGCTCCCGCTGCTGGCGGGCGTCGCGGTATACATGGCGCTGTACAAGCCGTTTTGATTCGTGCTGACGTTGTGATCTCCGTGTCGCCGAGGCGCGCCAGGCCGTGAATGTTCTCGTGCTCAACGTCGGCTCGGCGACGCTCAAGTTTCAGGTGGTTGCCACCGATGCCGATCGCATTGCCGCCGACCGTGACGAGCGCCTGATTCGCGGACAGATCGAGCGGATCGGTGGCGAGTCCGTCATCACCATCCGCGGCGCTGATGGGAGGTCGAGCAAGCGCACCGCGCCGTTGCGCGATCTCCGGGCGGCGGTCGAATGGCTGGTCGGATTCGTGACCTCCGACGAGAGCGGCACCGGACTCACGAGCCGCGGGGAACTGCACGCCGTGGGCCACCGCGTGGTGCACGGTGGCGAGCGATTCCGCCGCAGTGTCGCGATCGACCGCAGCGTGCTGCACGGCATCGAGGAAACCATCGAACTCGCGCCGCTGCACAACCCGCACAACCTTCGTGGCATCGAAGCCGCGCGCGCCGCACTCGGCAGCGGCGTACCGCAGGTGGCGGTGTTCGATACCGCGTTCCACCAGACGCTGCCGGAATACGCGTACCTGTACGCGATTCCGTATCCGCTGTATCGGCGGCATAAGGTGCGTCGGTATGGATTTCATGGCACCTCGCATCGCTCCATCGCGTATCGCTGGCGGACGCTGACCGGCCGCGACCGCGACGATGTGCGCATCGTCACCCTGCATCTCGGCAACGGCTGCTCGGCCTGTGCGATCAAGGGCGGCGCGTCGATCGACACCAGCATGGGCTTCACACCGCTCGAGGGGCTCGTGATGGGCACGCGGTCGGGCGACATCGACGCGGCGCTGCTGGATTACATCGCGGCCAAGGAAGGCCTCACGCTGCCGCAAGTCGAAGCGCTGCTGAATAATCAGTCGGGACTGCTCGGGATCTCGGGGCTCACGAACGATATGCGCGACTTGCTTGCGGAAGCGCACGAGAACCAGGATCGTCGCGCCACGCTGGCCATCGAGATCTTCTGCTATCGCGCGCGTAAGTACGTGGGTGCCTATCTCGCGGCACTCGGTGGAGCCGACGCGATCGTCTTCGCCGGTGGCATCGGGGAAAATTCGCCGGAGATTCGTCGTCGGATTTGCGAGGGACTGCAGTGGGCCGGGTTGCATGTGGACGACGCCGCGAACGCAACGCTGGTGGCCGGCCAAGAGGGCCGTTTCTCGACCGGTGAGTCGTCCCTTGCGGCGTGGGTGGTGCCCACCGATGAAGAGTTACTGATTGCCCGCGATACGTTCCGCTTGATTGCAGGTATTGAGCCGACCTGAGGTATTCCGGCCGCGAGGACTTGCAGATTGCGCGACAGCCAATGATACTGACGTGTGCGCGGCAGTTTCCCCGATTTGACGGGCCGCGCACTCAGTGCCTGTGGCACTGACTATCCGTCTAAGTCGAGGTCCTGACGGCCTGCGACGAGAAATCGGCGCGGGCCGTCAGTGTTTTCGGGTTGGTCGAAAGCCGCTGATCGCTCGCCCGGTCCGAACAGCAAAACTGATGGTGAAGGGGCATCGGCGTCCGCCGGTGTCGCTTCCGTGGTGATTTGCCGCCGATTGCCGCCACGTTAAACAAGGAGCTAAACTGCGATAGCGCCCGGCGGCCATCTATCCACCTGGGCGCGTTCGTGTTGTTGGGCGGCACTCACCCGTCTTGGAGAGTGCCACGATGTCCGATTCAAATGCCGCGACGCCGCGTCCGCTCGCGGTCGATACCCTTGCCCTGCATGTGGGCCAGGAAAAGCCGGACGGCGCCACTGGCGCCCGCGCCGTGCCGATCTATCAGACCAGCTCCTTCGTGTTCGACAGCCCCGAACACGCCGCCGATCTCTTCGGCCTGCGCGCCTTCGGCAACATCTACACCCGCATCAACAACCCCACCACCGACGTCTTCGAGCAGCGCATTGCCGCGCTCGAGGGAGGCGTCGCCGCGGTGGCCGTGGCCAGCGGACAGGCCGCACAGACGTTGGCCTTGCTCAACCTCGCCGAGGCCGGCGACAACATCGTCGCCTCACGATCGTTGTACGGTGGCACAGTGAGCTTGCTCACGCACACCCTGCCCCGCTTGGGCATCCGCACCCGCTTCGTGGACATTCACGACCACAAGGCCGTGGTCGCTGCCATCGACGAGCACACCAAGGCCGTGTACGTGGAAACCGTGGGCAATCCGTCGCTCGACGTGCCCGACCTCACGGCACTGGCCAAGCTGGTGCACCAGTTCAATGTGCCGCTGGTAGTAGACAACACCTTCGCCCCGATCATCGCGCGGCCGATCGACCATGGCGCCGACATTGTGCTGCACAGCGCCACCAAGTGGATCGGCGGACACGGCACGTCGATCGGTGGTGTGATCATCGATAGCGGTCGTTTTGACTGGGGAGCCACCGCGCGCTTCCAGACATTCTTCAACGATCCCGAGCCCGCGTACCACGGCCTCCGTTTTTCCGACGCGTTCGGCAACGTGAACGGCGCCAACATCGCCTTCGCTGTGCGACTGCGCGTGCTGCTGCTGCGCGACATCGGCGCGGCACTCTCGCCGTTCAATGCGTTCCTGTTCCTGCAGGGACTGGAAACGTTGCCACTGCGCATCCGGCAGCACAGCGCGAACGCGCTCAAGGTGGCCGACTTCCTGCAGTCGCATCCGGCGGTGTCGTGGGTGCGGTATCCCGGCCTCGCGTCGCACCCCACGCACCGTCAGGCGGTCGTGCACCTCAAGGGTGGCTTCGGCGGTGTGCTCACCTTCGGCGTGCGCGGCGGCGAGGCGGCAGCACGACGTTTCATCGTGGAGGCGAAGCTCTTCTCCTTGCTCGCCAACGTCGGCGATGCGAAGAGTCTGGTGATCCATCCGTGGACGACCACCCACGAGCAGCTCGGCGAAGCTGAACGACGCGCGGCTGACGTGACCCCTGATCTCGTTCGCCTGTCGATCGGCCTCGAAGATGCGGACGATCTCATTGCCGATCTCGATCGTGCGCTGGCCGCAGCCGTCGCGGCCGACGCCAGTCGCACCACCACCGCTGGCCCGCAGCGGAGCGAGCACGCCGCATGAGCACGTCGCCTTCGGATCGTGCGGCCGAGCGCACCACATCGTGGCCCGTTCGCGATGAGACGATCACATTCCACAACGTCGTGCTGGAGCGCGGCGATCGCCTCGATCGCGTCGATGTGCGCTATCGGCTCGAGGGCACGCTCAACGCAGCGCGAGACAATGTCGTGCTTGTGGTGCATGCGCTCACCGGCACCACGCACGCCAGCGAGTGGTGGAAGGGCGTGATCGGCGCGGATGCAGCGATCGACCCCACCAAGCACGCGGTGCTGTGCGCGAACCTGCTGGGCGGCTGCGATGGCACCACCGGGCCGAGCAACGAGCATCCCGATGCGTTGCCGCCGTTCAGCACCCGCGATCAGGCGGCACTGCTGGCGCGACTCCTCGACGCGCTCGGCGTCGGCGCACCGCTGTTGGTGTGTGGCGGTTCGCTGGGCGGCATGGTCACGCTCGAGTTCGCGGCGAGCTTTCCCACACGCGTGCGATCGGCCGTCGTGCTGGCCGCGCCCGCGGCGCAGACGGCACAGGGCATCGCGTGGAACGCCATCATGCGTCGCGCGATCGCCTTGGGCGGCGTACGCGAAGGACTCGCGTTGGCGCGCATGGTCGGCATGCTGAGCTATCGCACACCGGAAGGGCTCGAGCGTCGCTTTGGTCGGTCGCGCAGTGAGCACGACACGTATCAGGTGCACGACTGGCTCGCCGTGCATGGCGAGAAACTGGTCGCCCGGTTCGACGCGACCAGCTACGGCGCACTGATCGATGCGATGGACGAACACGATGTCGGCCGCGATCGCGGAGGGCTGGCCGCGGCACTATCGGCCGTAGGCGACCGACTGATCGGCGTGGGCATTCCCGGTGATCTGCTCTATCCCGCGGAAAGTGTGCGCGAGTGGGCGACGGCAGCCAACGCCACGTACGTGGAGCTCCCCTCCATCCACGGGCACGATGCCTTTCTGCTGGAAGTCGATCGCGTGTCGGCGGTGATCGCGAAGGCCGTGGCGGAATCGGAAGCCCGTGCGGTCTCGCCGACACCGGTTGTCACCGCCGTTTCACCGCGTGTCCGTCCGTTGCGGGTGGCGCTTGCCGGTTGCGGCCACGTGGGCGGCAGCCTGCTCGAGCTCTTCGTCGAGCGCGCACGGCAACTCGGCGAGGCGCAACCCATTTACGTGGCACGCGTGTTGGTGCGTGATGCCGACCGTGTGCGTCCCGCCCTCGCGCAGGCGATTGCCCGCGGCATCGCCGCGCCGGATGCCTGCATCACCGATCCTGCACGGCTGCTCAGCGACGACATCGACGTGCTGGTGGAGGTGATCGGCGGCACCACCACCGCCCGCACGCTGGTCGAGACGGCGCTGCAACGTGGCATCCGCGTGGTCACCGCCAACAAGGCCCTACTCGGTGAGCGCGGCGCGGCGCTCGCCGCGCTCGCCCGTATCACCGACACGCGCCTCGACTTCGAGGGCGCCGTGTGCGGCGCGATTCCGATCGTGCGGTGCGTACGCAGCGGTGCCGCCGGCGTGGGCATCACGAAGGTGAGCGGCATTCTGAACGGCACCAGCAACTACGTGCTCGAGAAAGTGGCCGAGGGCGCGTCGTTGGCCGACGCCGTTGCCACGGCGCAGCAGTTGGGCTACGCCGAAGCAGATCCCACGCGGGACCTGTCCGGCCAGGACGCCGAAGACAAACTGCGCATGCTGGCGTGGATGTGCTTCGGCGTGGATCCGGCCACCCTCGAGGTCACGCGTCGTGGGATCGATGCGGAGACCGCCGCGTGGGCCACGCGCGTAGCTCTCGAAGGGGATCGCGTGAAGCTGATCGCGAGTTGTGCGCGCGAAGGCGACGAGCTGGTCGCACGGATTCTGCCCACCCGTGTAACCAGCGACGATCCGTGGGCCGAGGTGGCCGGTCCGTTCAACCGCATCGTGGTGGAGAGCGAAAGCGCCGGGTCACTGGTGTTTCAGGGACCCGGCGCTGGTGGTCGTGCCACCGCGGGGGCGGTGCTGGCCGACATCGTAGCGCGATAGACGGCGTTCCATCGCGCAATCGCAGCGCCCCGCTACGCTACGCCGCGCTGCCGGCCCACAGCAGGAGTTTCTCGCGGTAGCGTGCGGCCACCGGTGCGGCCAGCATCGCGCGAAGGGCGGCCGCGTCGCGTGACTTCCGCAACCAGAGCACATTCAACTCGGCGATCGTGGGCCATGGGTGGGTGGACGGTTGCACGATGCCCGTGGTGCCGGCGGCGATCACCCCCGTGTGAATGACGCGGGCGTACGCGCCGGGGCGTCCGGCGTCGGCAAACCGCTTCACGAAGCCTGGGTCGCCAATGCGCGTCGCCAGCGTGTTGCAGGGTATCCGCGGCGCCGTGAGCTCCAGCGTCACGTTGCCGATGGTGAGCCGGTCCCCGATCCGGGGATCAGGCCACCAGCGATCGATGGTGAGATTGTCCCCGAACAGACCTGGGCTACACGGCGAGCCAAGCTGCGTGCACCACCATGCGTAATCGTCGGCGCTATACAGGTAGACCGCCTGATCGGGGCCGCCATGGTGCTTGGTGTTGCCAACCCGGTCACCCTCGAGACCAAGCAGCGTCACCACGACCGGTGCAGATACCGGCTGTTTGTGAATCCCGGTGCGGGTGCGCTTGACGCCCGGCACAAGCGGGGCGAGGCCGCTGATGTTGACCGATTGGATCGCGATGGTCTGGGGCATGTCTCGACGTTCATTTCTTTGGGGTCGCCGGCGGACGACTGGCACGGCTGGATGCGTCACCGCACCACAACGTGGTCGGCCTGACTGCGAGTCGTAACAATATGAAGAAAGATTGCGACGGATGGCCGAAACTTGCCATAATACAAAATAGAGGATGCGGTGTCGCCGCGTCGGTATTGAATTTCAGATCGAGGGGTGCCGCGCATGCGGTTGATTGGACTGTTGTTCCTAGGGAGTGCGGTCGTGGCCGGCGCCGGTCGTGCCGGTGCACAGACACGTCAAACGCAGCTGAACGGCTTTGGCCACGTTGAGTTCACAGGCAATCGCGAGGCAGGTGCCACCGATGCCTACTTCTCGCTCGGCGAACACAGTCTGTTCGTAGCGTCGTCGTTGAGCAGCCGGATCTCTTTTCTCGGCGAATATGTGGTCCGCTTCAACGGCGCGTCGGCGACGAACTATCTGCCGAGCATCGAGCGGTCACTGGTCAAATTCAGCTACAGCAACAAACACGCGGTCATTGTCGGGAAAGTGCATACTCCGGCGAATTACTGGAACGACTCGTACCACCACGGACGGCTGTTTTTTCCCGTGATCGACCGTCCCTTGGCGTTCAGCCATCTGGTCCCGCTGCATATGTTGGGGGTCCAGATGCAGGGGCAGAATTTGGGCAGGGCCCGCTTCGGCTACGACGTGGCGGTGGGTAACGGCGTCGCGGCCAGTGACGCGTCGGCCAAGGGCACGTCCCCGGCGTCGCTGGTGGCCTTGCATGTGAAGCCGCACGAAAACCTCCGACTTGGCGCGTCGTACTACTACGACCACATGTCCAAGAATG
>CAIUOO010000327.1 GCA_903900795.1 uncultured Gemmatimonadota bacterium
ACGCCACGCACGCCGTTCCGCTACTTCAACAAGGGCGATCTGGCCACCATCGGCCGACATCGCGCCGTTGCCGCCATCGGATCGCTCAAGCTGGAGGGCAACATCGCGTGGCTCGCCTGGCTCTTCATCCACATTCTGTATCTGGCCGGCTTTCGTAATCGCATCACCGTGTTCGTGCAGTGGGCGTATCAGCTCCTCACCTACCAGCGTGGCGTACGACTGATCACCGGCACCACCGCGCATCGGTTGCTGAAAACGAGCGGCGAGCGGGCACGGGCGCGGGCCGACGCCCGCGACGACGAGACCCCCTCGGCATAGCGCGACCGGCTCGAACCGGGACGCCCGGCGGTCCGGTCGTTACGCACTGGCGTCAACGCAGCGCTGAGCGCACCGTATAGGAATCATGCGTCAGCGATCTCAGCGGTTCTTTGCCGCCCTCCTGTGTCTCGGTCTGGCGGCCGGCCCGCTATCCGCCCAACCAACGGCATCTGGCGTGGGGACCGGCGACAGCGCCACCGCGGCGCGTAAGCCCGACGGACGTGTCAGCGTCCGCGCCAGCCGGATCAACGAGCGCCTCTCGCTCGACGGCGCACTGTCCGACGCCGTGTATCGCCGCGTCACCCCCATGTCGGGGTTCGTGCAGCAGGAACCCAATGAGGGCGCACCGGCCACGGAGCGGACCGAAGCCTGGATCCTATACGACGACGAAAACATCTACGTCGCGGCCCGCCTCTATGAGAGCGAGCCCTCGCGCCGCGTGATGAGCGACATGCGCCGCGACGCCTCGAACATGTACAACAACGATCACCTCGCGGTGATTTTCGACACGTTCAACGATCATCGGAACGGCTTCGGCTTTTCTACGAACCGTATCGGCGGGTTGTTCGATTTTTCCGCCACGAACGAACAACCAAGCTCCAACTGGAACGCCCTGTGGACGGCCAAGGCGCAGGACTTCGACGGCGGCTGGACCGTGGAGATCCAGATTCCCTTCCGCTCCATCCGCTTCGCCGAGGGCGGTGGAGCGTGGGGCGTGAATATGCGGCGCATGGTGCGCTGGAAAAATGAGACCTCCTTCCTGAGCGGCGTGCCGCGCGCGTGGGGCCGACGGGCGTTGAACAAGGTGTCCGACGCCGCCGTGATGACCGGCATCGAAACCCCGAAGGGCGGCCTCAACATCGACGTCAAGCCGTACGCACTCGGCTCGATGCTCACCAACACCATCGCCACGCCGCCCGTGCGGAATGCGCGCGACGGCAATGTCGGCCTCGACGCGAAATGGGGCATCACGCCGCAAATCGTGGCGGACCTCACGTACAACACCGACTTCGCGCAAGTCGAGGACGACGAGGCGCAGGTGAATCTCACGCGCTTCTCCCTGTTCTTCCCGGAAAAGCGCGAGTTCTTCCTGGAAGGGCAGGACGCCTTCGCCTTTGCCGGCGTGGGAGGCGGTGGTGGCGGAGGAGGTGGCGGCGGCGGTGGGGGTGGTGGTGGCGGCTTCGGAACGCCCGGCGCCAGCCCGAACGACAACCTCACCCCCACGCTGTTTTACAGTCGTCGCATCGGTCTCACCAACAGCGGTCCCGCACCGATCATTGGCGGTGGGCGCGTGCTCGGACGATCTGGCCCATGGCAGGTCGGTGCCCTCAGCATGCAGACCGATAACGTCCTCACGGCCAATGCGCCATCCACGAACTTCTCGGTCGTACGCGTCAACCGCGACATCCTCAGTCGGAGCAGACTCGGGCTCATCGCGACGCGGCGTGATCCGGCGGGCGCGATCGGCAACCACCTCGCCGTCGGCGCCGATGCGCAGTTGAACCTCCGTACCGATCTCGCGATCACCGGGTACGTGGCGCGCACCACGCGCGACTCGCTCCAGCGCGACCCAACCAGCTACCGCGCACGCCTCGACTGGAACGGTGACCGCTACGGGGTCAATCTTGAACAGATGTCGGTCGGCGACGGCTTCGACCCACAGGTCGGCTTCCTGCGCCGTTCGGGCTTTCAGCGCTCGTACGCCCTGGCGCGGTTCAGCCCCCGCCCGGCGCACGTCCCGCACGTGCGGAAGTTCACGATGCAAGGCAGCGCCGATCACATCACCTCGATGACCGGCACACTGCAGTCCGAGGATTTCCGCTCGTACGTCGGCACCGAGTTCGCCAACGGCGACATCCTCTCCGCCGAAGTAGCGCAGGTGTTCGAGCAACTCGTGGTGCCCTTCGGGGTGGCGAAGGGGGTCACCGTGCCGGTGGGTGGCTACCGCTTCAATCAGGCCAAGGCGTCATACAACCTCGGGCCGCAGCATCGCGTGAGCGGCGGCATCACCATGACCTACGGCGGCTTCTACGGCGGCACGCTCACCGAAACGAGCTGGCGCGGCCGCGTGGAGCTGTCGCCACAGTTCTATATCGAACCCACGCTGTCGCGCAATCACGTAGAAGGCCCGTACGGCAGCGGTGATGCCAACCTCGTGAGCACGCGCTTCACGTATACCGTGACGCCGCGCATGTTCATGGCCGCGCTCGTGCAGTATCAGTCGCGGACCTCGTCGATG
>CAIUOO010000328.1 GCA_903900795.1 uncultured Gemmatimonadota bacterium
GCAGCGCGGCGAGAGCAGCAGGTCGCCGTTCAGATTGGCGAAGATGGACAGCGAGACCGCCCCCAGCAGCATCGTGCGCCCCCATGGGCCCATCAGCTGGCCGGCCGCGGCCGACAGTGGCGAGACGGTCTCGCGCGGCAGCTTGGCGCCGAGCACCCCCTCGGCCACCAGCTGCAGCCCGAAGTACAGGCCGACGACGGTGGCCACGCCCATCAGCAGTCCGAGGGGTACCGTCCGACTGGGATCGCGTAGCTCGCCGCTGGCCGACAACGAGGCTTCGCCGCCCACGAACGCAAACATCAGCAGCAGGACCCCGCTACCCAGCGTGGACGCGTCGGGGATGCTGGTTGGCACGAGGTGCGACCACTCGATGTGTGGGATGCCGACCACGAGCAACAGCAGCAGCGGTAGCAGCTTGACGACGGTCAGCACGACGACGACGCGCGCGCCGGTCTTCACGCCCAGGACGTTCACGGCGGCCGTGACTCCAAACAGTGAGATCAGGGCGAGCGCGCGCGGGACCGGCTGCGCGAGCATCGGCACGGACGTGGCCAGTGCACTGACGAGGACATCGGCGAGCGCCGCATTGGCGCAGGCGGAAAATCCGAACCACACCAGATTGGCGGCGATGAATCCGGCGAAGGGGCCGAACGCCGTACCCACGTACGCGTACGCCCCTCCACTGCTATGGACGCGACTACCCGCTTCGGCAAAGCAGAGAAAGATCAGCATCACCAGCACGGCACAGATCGCGTAGCCGAGCGCGGTGGCACTGCCCAGGGTGCCAGCCACGAGCCCGGGGAGTGCGAAGATGCCGGCACCGATGGTGCCGTTGGCAAAGATGAGCGCAAGCGAGCCCGGACCGAGAACGCGGCGGAGCTCGCCGCTCTCCGTCATGCGCGCCCTTTCAGACTGGCGTCGGCCGCGAGGACGGCGTTAAGCAGCACGTCAGCCCCGTTGGTGATATCGACCGCGCGAGAGAACTCTTTCGGCGAGTGACTGATGCCACCCACACTCGGAATGAAGATCATCGCCATCGGCGCGATGTGGGCGATCTCCTGCGCATCGTGACCGGCACCGCTGGGCATGCGCTGCGACGACAGGCCGAGGGTAGTGGCGCTGGTTTCAATCCAGTTCATCACCGCAGAATCGGAGATGGCCGGCTTACTGTCGGTGAGGCGCTTGAACGCAAACGTGGTTTTGGTGGCGGCACCGATTTCCCGCGCCAACCGCTCAAAGACCTCGGTGAAGTGCTCGATCTTTTTCTGGTCGAGGTCACGCAAGTCGACCGTCATCACGACCTGCCCGGGAATCACATTGGTGGTGTTCGGCGACACGACCATGCGGCCTACGGTGGCCACCTGCCGACCGGGTTCGGCCCGCACGGCGTCGTTCACCGCCACGGTGAACTTGGCCGCGGCCAGCATGGCATCCTGTCGCTGATCCATGGGCGTGGCGCCGGCGTGGTTGGCGAAGCCGACAATCGTGACTTCGAACCATCGCAGCCCCACGATGCCCTGCACCACGCCGATCTGCTTACCCGCCTTTTCCAGCAGGCCACCCTGTTCGATATGCAACTCGATATAGCAGGCGATGTCGCCTTTCTTCTTCACGGATTCGGCCAGCCGTGAGACATCACCACCGATGATGCCGATGCCTTCGCGAATGGTCTTGCCGGAGCGTGCCACCTTGGCGAGTTCCGCGTCGGTCATCTCGCCGATGGCGGTCTTGCTGCCGGTCGTGCCGCCTTCCTCGTTCTGCCAGATCACGACATCGAGCGGGCGGCGCAGTCGCGTGTTGGTTTCGCGCAACGTGCGCGCCACTTCGATGGCGCCGAACGACCCCACCGGTCCGTCGTAGTTGCCGCCGTCGGTGACGGAGTCGATGTGCGAGCCGATGAGGATGGGCGCCAGCGTGCGATCGGTGCCCTCGAGCCGCGCATAGATATTGCCGGCGGTATCGATGCGTGGCGTGAGCCCGGCGTCGCGCAGCAGCTGCTGCGTAAAGGCGCGCCCGGCGAGATCGGCCTCGGAGTACGCGACGCGGTTGATGCCGGTGGGCGTGCGACCGACGCTGTCGAATGTCGTGAGCCACGCGTTGAGCCGCACGCCATTCACGCGCAGCGGCGCGCCGGCCGGGAACGCGTGGGAGAGGTACGGCATGAGCAATGGCATGGACGCCAGCGCGCCGGCGTGACCGAGAAAGGTACGGCGCTTCATGACTCAGCCCCGGGCGGCGATGGTGCGGATGGCAGCCGCCAGTTTGTCGGCGTCGGCAGGGGTGTTGTACAGCGTGGGGGTGACCCGCACGCAATCGCCGTTGGCGAGCCCGGTGCGCTGGAAGGTGAAGATGCCGAATTCGTCATGCAGCGTGGTCGCGAGGGCGCGGTTGGCGTCGCCCGTGCCACGCTGATGCAGGCGAAACCCGGTGATGGCCCCGGTGAGCGCGGCGTCTTCGGGCGTGAGGATGTTCACGCCCTTCACATCGGCCACGGCGTGCACCCAGCGGTCGCGCAGATAGCGTAAGCGGGCGGCCTTTTGCGGCATGCCGATGCTGAGCTGGAAGTCGATAGCCTCAGGAATCGTCATCACGGTGGCGAAGTGCGTGGTCCCGGTGTGAATGCGACTCTCGATGCGATCGAGGGGCGCGCTCTCGTCGGCGTGCGCGCGATCGATCGCGCTCAGGCAACCTTCGCGGATGTACAGCGCGCCGGCGCCCACGGGTGCGCCAATCCACTTGTGCAGATTGAGCCCCACAAAATCGGCGCCCATGTCGGCCATCGTGAGCGGCACCTGGCCGAACGAGTGCGCGGCATCGACGATCACATCCACCCCGCGCGCCTTCGCCAGCGCGGTGATTTCACCGACGGGCAGCAGCAATCCCGTTTTGTTGTTGCAGTGCGTGAGCAGCAACAGCTTGGTGCGCGGATTGGCATCGAGCGCCGTGGTGTACAGAGCAAGAATGTTGTCGTGCGACGCCGGCTCGGGGATGTTCAGCGTGACCACCTTCGCCTGACGACGCGCGCCAAGCGCATTCATGGCCCACTGCATCGCGTTGTAATCGAGGTCGGCGTACATGATCGTGTCGCCGGGCTGCAGCCGATTGTACTGCCCGATGAGCGCCTGCAGCGCTTCGGTGGCGTTGCGCGAGAAGGCGAGCTCAGAGGGCTTGGCGCCCACGAAGGTCGCCACCCGCTCGCGCGCCGTGCGGAACATGGCCGGATACTCACGCCGCGCGAAGTACGAGCTCTCGCTGTTCACGCGATCGATATGGCGGTGATATGCCTCGAGCACGGGCTGCGCCATCATGCCGAAGAACCCCGCTTCCAGGTTCGTGGTACGCGGGGTAATGCGGTACTTGGCGGCGACCTGAGTCCAGTAGGCCTCGTCGCGGGCCACGTCGTACAGCGCCCCGGGGTGCGGCGTGAGCGGGGCGCTGCTCGGCAGCGCGCTGCGGTCGTGGGGCGGGGGCGGCGGCGTGGCGCCGGCGGCACTCGGGGAGACGGCGGCGGCACCGAGGATGGCCGCGCTCTTCACGAAATCCCGGCGGGAGCGGTCTGTAGACATCTCTCACGGTACGGTCTTGGCGGCGTGACCGCAATCAGCTGGGGGTGGTGTGGCGAGTTGGCATCGTTGAACGGATCACGCGGAGGCGCTGAGAGCGCAGAGCACGCAGAGGGGACCCCCGGGAAACTGCCGAGAGAAACGCACGCGGCTCGGCTCTGCGCCCTCTGCGCCCTCTGCGCCTCCGCGTGATCTGGCACCGGCGTACCCATTCCGGGGCACAGAGCTGCGGGAGAGATTATCCACATGCCATTCCCACCGTCATGGCGCCAACATCGAATGGCCATCAAGGTCCTGCTGTCGGCCCTCACCCTGAGCGCATGTTCAGGCGGACCCACCGACACGACGCCGCCGGTCACGCCGCCCCCGGTCGTACCGCCCACTCCCGTGCCCGTCACCTACGTGCCCGGGCAGTCGTACCTCGGACGGAACGGCTACGTGGAGTACATCGCCGGCAACTCGCCCGTGATTCTCTCGGCACCACACGGCGGGCTCCTCACGCCGTCGTCGATTCCCGATCGCACGGCCAGTGCCTGCGGCGGGTCGGCCACCACGGTCACCGACGCCAACACGCAAGAGCTCGTACGCACCATGCAGGCCCGGTACGCCGCGCGCTTCGGCCGATATCCGCATGTGATCATCTCACACCTGTCGCGCCGCAAGCTCGACCCCAACCGGTTGCAGCCCGAAGCGGGCTGCGGCAACGCCGAGGCGGCACAGGCACTCGCGGAGTGGCATGCCTACATCGACCTCGCCAAGAACGAAGTGATCAAGACGCATGGCAAGGGCTGGTACATGGACATGCACGGCCATGGCCATGCCGTGCCGCGTCTCGAGCTCGGATACCTGCTGACGGCCGCGCAGCTTGATGGCACCGATGCCTCACTGGATGCCTCGAGTGCCACCGAGAACCGGGCCAGCATACTCACGCTCTCCCTCGCCTCACCGCTGTCGTTCTCCGCACTCTTGCGCGGCCCCACCAGCCTCGGCACGCTTTACGCCGACAAGGGATTCCCGGCGATCCCCAGCAGCAGCGATCCGCGCCCGAGTGGCACCGACTACTTCAACGGCGGCGACAACACGCGGCGGCACGCGTGCGGCAGCGAGGCCGGGCCGCTCGGGGGCACGACCGGCGGGTTCATTTGCGGGGTGCAGATCGAAGCCAACTTTGCCGGGGTACGCGACAACGCCGCCAATCGCGAGCGCTTTGCCGAGGTCACGGCGCAGGTGCTCGAGCAGTACCTGCGTGTCCACTGGGGATTACTGTTGGCGCCATGATCAGCTGGCGCGCTCCGGATGGCCCCGCATCGGCGACTGGCGCCTCAGGTTCACGCGAAGGGCGCGAAGGGCCGCGACGATGCGCGAAGAAGAGCAAAGAACGGAGAAGCCGAGCTTGAGGCTGATCAGGGTAGCGCGTCGAAGCCGGCGGCGGTGAAGTGTTCGTCGAGCGCGAGGACGCCTTTGATACGCCGCTGCCTCATTACCTCGAAACTCACCGCGTCAGCGAGACTGAAGCGCTGATCGCCAAAACGGCGCAACCAACGATCGACGGCGGCCCGCTCGAGATCGCGATCCACGTAGATCACGTCGTGACTCGGGTCCTGGTGCACGCTATCGAGAAACTGCACGCCCGCGCTGACACCACGAAATCGCATGAGCAGAATCTGCATCTCGGCCAGTACCAAGTTGGTCGTCACCAACTGCCGACCCTCCTCGATCCAGCCACGATACGTGGCCAACGCAGCGCGATGGCGCGCCTCCTTACTACTCAGCGCGGCAAACCATCCCGATGTGTCGAGGAATGCCTGCTTCACCGCCGTCGCAACCGCGGGCTCAGGTAAGACTCGGCCAGCACGGCGTCATGATCGACGGCCGTTCCTTCAGGTGCCTCGATGTCGCCGAGGCTTTCAAGGAACTGCAGCATCGGGCTCGCGTTTTGTTTCTCCTTCGCGAAGCTCCGTACGCCACGGCGCAGAATCTCTGCCTTCGACAGACCAGTCTCCACCGTCAATCGATTCAGCAGATCTCGATCATCGGCGGCCAGATAGACTTGCACCGGTTCGCGGACTCGACGGGGCGAATTCATCATACATGTAGTATAGTACAGCTGTAACATGTACACAATACATGTAAACAGCTGCGCTTCGCGGCCGTCGCGTGAACCAGCGATCCCTCTGTCGGCGCCCAAGCCACCCCTTGCGGACGGGGCCTCCACCGGATCCCGCGTCGCGGTAACTTCCTCGCATGGCTTCCGACTCCAGTTTCCTCGGCGATCTCCCTCCTGACGACTTCCGCGCAGCAGCCCACGCCGCCGTGGACTTCATCGCCGAGTATCTCGAAAACGCCACGCAGCTACCGGTCAAGAGCCGCGTACAGCCCGGCGACATTCGGGCCGCACTGCCCACGTCGGCGCCGACCACGGGTGAGCCCCTCGACGCCATGCTGCGGGATGTCCGGGACGTCATCATGCCCGGCATCACGCACTGGAACCATCCCGGGTTCTTCGCCTACTTCGCAAATTCGGCGTCCTATCCGGGCATTCTCGGCGAACTGCTCGCCGCGGGGATCAATGCCAACGGCATGCTCTGGGTCACCAGTCCCGCCGTCACCGAGCTCGAACAGGTCTCGCTGGATTGGCTCCGACAGCTCATGGGCCTGGGCGACGGCTGGTTCGGACAGATCACCGACACCGCCAGCGTGAGCACCTTCTACGCGCTGGCGGCGGCGCGTGAACAGGCCGGCTTCGACGTGCGCATGCAGGGCATGGCCGGACGCGCCGACATGCCGAGACTGCGCGTGTACTGCAGCGAACATGCGCACTCGTCGATCGACAAGGCCGTGATTGCGCTCGGACTCGGCCACGAGAATCTCGTCAAGATTCCCACCGACGAACAGTTCCGCCTGCGCCCCGATGCACTCGAGTCAGCGATTCAGGCCGACCTCGCGGCAGGTTTTCGCCCGATTGCCGTGGTGCCGAGCGTGGGCACCACCGGCATGGCCAGTGTGGATCCGGTGCGCGCCGTGGTGCGCAGTGCCCGCGCGCACGGCTGCTGGGTGCACGTCGACGCGGCGTACGGTGGCGTCACCGCGATCGTGCCCGAGATGCGGCACCTCATGGATGGCACCGACGACGCCGACTCGTTCGTGGTCAATCCGCACAAGTGGCTGTTCAC
>CAIUOO010000329.1 GCA_903900795.1 uncultured Gemmatimonadota bacterium
GATCCAGCGCCGCGCCGCGCCGATGCCGCGCGTGGTGGACACCGTGTCGGACAGCGTCGAGCGCGTGCCGAAGCCGGCCAACGTGGTGGCCGTGGCCTGCAGCCGCGACTGCGAGACCGAGGCCACCAGCTTCTCGATGCGCGGGTCCGCATCAGGGCTAATCGTGCCCTGCGCCCCCAGGGCAGCCGGGAACGGGAGCGTCGCCGTGGTGGCGACGGAGAGCAGAACGGGCAGGACAAGCCGGCGGGTCAGGCGCATGGGATCCGGAGCGACGGGAGGGGAGGGGGAGCGCGGGGATGTGTGTCGACAACGCAGGACTCCCATAGTATGCTGCCCGCACGCCGTTCGGGCACGTATCCGCCACCCTGACCCTTTCCACTATGCCTCGCTGCGCACCGTTGGTGCCCGTCGGTCACGCTGCGGACCACCCGCTGCGACCGGCCCCGCTGGCGATGACGGTGCTGGCGATGACCCTGCTGCTCGGCGCCGCGGGGACGTCCCCCCTGCGAGCCCAATCAACGGGCACCGCCTCGCCGTGGCCGGCACCGCGCGCGCCGGTAGCGGAGTCACCCGCCGCCCGCGCCTGCGTCGATGCCGCAGGGACAGGCGCCGCCGGCGTGGCCGGATCGACGCTGATCGCCGACGCGCGCACCGGTGCCCTCGTGGCCGGTCATGCGGAGCGGGTGGACCGGCCGCTCATCCCGGCCTCCACCTTCAAGATCATCAGCGCCCTCGTCGCGCTCGAGACGGGCGTCATC
Source organism: uncultured Gemmatimonadota bacterium (assembly GCA_903900795.1). GTDB lineage: Bacteria > Gemmatimonadota > Gemmatimonadetes > Gemmatimonadales > Gemmatimonadaceae > Gemmatimonas. Next base: position 759 of record CAIUOO010000329.1, read on the forward strand.
GCCGATGCGCAGGCGGTCATTCCCTGGGACAGCGTCACCCGCGACCGCCCGGAGATTAATCGCGATCTCGATCTCCAGACCGCGTTCCGCCTGTCCGCGGTGCCACACTTCCAGTCGCTGGTGCGACGCATCGGCCCGGTGCGGATGCAGCACGCGCTCGACACCATCGGGTACGGCAACCGGAACATCGGCGGCGGCATCGACCAGTTCTGGCTCACCGGCGCGCTGCGCATCTCGCCCCGCGGGCAGGTGGCGGTTCTTACCCGGTTGCTGCACGACGACCTCCCCGTCTCGCGCCGCAGCATGGCGATCGTCCGGGCCATGATGGTGAACGAAGCGACCGCCAGCTACACCATCCGGGCCAAGACGGGACTCACCACCCCGCCGGGATCGGAGACGGTGGGATGGTGGGTGGGGTGGGTGGAACGCGGCCCAGTCGTGCACGTGTTCGCGACCGCGCTCGAAGCAGCCGCGCCGACCGCGGGCTTCAATGCGCAGCGGCTCGCGGTCACGCGCTGCGCACTGCAGGCCCTGTCGATTCTGCCGGTCGTGCCGCCGGAGCCCTGATGTTCCACCTTCGTGACCGCGGGAACGCACCCGCCCGTTCGGCCGTATCTTCCCGTACATGATTGCTCTTACGCAGATCGCCGACGTCACCGCGCAGCTCTCGTCCAATCCGGCAGCGGCCCTCCCGCTGTTATTCGGGGCTGGGGTCCTCACGTCGCTCACGCCCTGCGTGTATCCGATGATCCCGATCACCGCCGCGATCGTGGGCGGGCAGTCATCATCGGAACAGTCCGGCGCCACTATAGCGTCAAAGTGGCGCCCACTTGGCCTTTCGCTCACCTACGTGTTCGGACTGGCCACCGTCTACGCCGGGCTCGGACTCCTCGCCGGGCTCACCGGCACCATGTTCGGCACGGTCTCGGCCAATCCGTGGGCCTACTTCGCCATGGCGAATCTGCTCATGCTGGCCGCCCTGTCCATGTTCGACGTCATCCCCGTCCGCGTGCCCGCCGCCATCATGCAACGCGCCGCCAACGCCGGAACCGGTGGACGCGTCGCGGGGGCGTTCATCATGGGCGCCGCCTCGGGGCTCGTGGCCGCCCCCTGCTCCGCCCCCGTCATGGCTGCCGTCCTCACTTGGGTCTCCACCACCGGCTCGGCCCTGCTCGGTTTTCTCTACCTGTTCACCTTCTCGCTGGGCATGTGCACGCTGCTCGTCGTGGTCGGCCTCTCCGCGGGCTCGCTATCGCGATTGCCGCGCGCCGGTGCATGGATGCTCACGGTGAAAAAGCTCTTCGCCTTCGTCATGCTCGGCATGGCGGAGTACTACCTGGTGAAGATGGGGCAGGTGTTTTTCTGAACGACACACGGTGAGTTATGAGTTCTGAGTGAAAGTGACGAGTCATGAGTCACCCGAACTCACAACCCCCAACTTTTACTCACAACTCGAAGCTCA
>CAIUOO010000330.1 GCA_903900795.1 uncultured Gemmatimonadota bacterium
GTCTCCCGGCTCCGCACCCACAGGTTGTTCCGGTGCACGAACGCTTCGAGCTTCTTGTCCGGTGAGGCGACGTAGGGCACATCACTGGGCAGGGTGTCGCCGACGGCACAGGCGTACGTGGTGATGTTGCAGACGAATCGCTTCCGCACGGCCGTGAACTCGATCTCGTTTTCGTCGGTGGCATCACGGCCGAAGCGAAACGTCTGGAACGGTAACTTCTTGGCATCGAAGGCCGTGTCGCTGGCCAGCGTCATCGCCCGCGCGAGACGGACATGATCGAACAACGCGCGCCGGCTGTTCGTCACGGGATCGACGAGGACGAACTCCGATCCGTCGGCCAGCTTGTTCCGGTACCAGAAGCGATTGCCATCCTTCAGCCATTCCGGCTGTACGACGTCGCCACTCACCAACCGATCGGTGTTCCAGTTGAGCAGCTGCTCGGCGCGCGCGTAGCTGACCTGCGCATCAGCGCCGAGCGGCAGCGTGAGCACTGAGAGGCCGACGGCGGCCATCAGTTGCCATTGACGGGCATGCATGTCCCCAACTCCGTGTGAGGGAAAGAAGGACCAGGATCAGCGACTGACCACGCGAAGCGTGGCGCGCATCCCCGGCTGGTTGTACGTACATCGATAGGCGTGCACACCGGGGACGGTGGCCACCCAGATATAGGACTGCGTCTTTTGCAAATCGCCAGAATCGTCCCAGGGGCCGCCAGTCACCGTGTGCACCTTGCGTCCCACGTTGTACCAGCAGACGACGGTACCGACCGGCACAATCGTCTCACCGTTCTCCGGGCCATCGGGCTGGGCCTGGAAGAAATCGTCGCCGCAGTAAATCTCGACCTGATTCTGTGCGAACGATCCCCGCTGAATCCGGACGGTGAGCTGCGTGGTTTTACCGGCGTCGATCGCGAACTTGATCGGGTGCTGATAGGGTTCCGGGACGATCGCCTGCCCCGCGGCCTGAAAGCGCAGCTGGTAGTCACCCGCGGGGAGATCCGCGAGGCCAAACTTCCCGTTGGCGTCTGGGGCGATGGTCATCCCCACATGCTGGCCGGTCGGATACATGAGGATCAGCGTGCCGAAGTTGCCCTGCGGCGTCCCCTGCACGTTGACCAGCAGCCCATCCAGAGTCCCTTTGGTTGACAGCAGCGGCGTGGTAGGGCTGGTGCCCCCGTCACTGCTGCAGCCGGTGAGCATCGCCCCGAAGCTGACGACGGTCACACCCGCCACCCAGAAAAAGTCCCGGCGCGACGACAAACCGGGAGCGGACGGATGTCCACTCCCGGTTTCGCTCTGCCGATCGCTTGTCAGCTCAGCTTCGGACAGGTGGCCTGTCCCTCTTTCATGTTCGGGTTGGCGAGAATCTCGTTCCGCGACAGCGGCAGCATGGTGGACCGATCGCCGCCGAGCACGCCACGCACAAGGTTGAACCGGTGCAGGTCGTACATGCGCTGTCCCTCGACGAACAGGACCGCCATGCGCTCGTTCAGCAGCGCACTCTGCGCCGACGCGGCGTCCCTCGGTGCCGGAATCGGTGCGAGCCCGACGGCCGTGCGGTTCTCATTCAGCTTCGTCGCCATGGTGGCGAAGTCGCCCTTCCGCATGTAGACCTCAGCGGCCACCAGCGCCATCTCCCGTGAGGTGATCAACACCTGATTGGCCGCCCGGTCGGCGTACTTCGTGATGCCGAAGTAGTCGAACCGATTGTTGACCCCCTTCTCGTTCAACTTGCGGGTCACCGCCATGCGTGGATCGGGCTTGGTCGGATCGAACCAGTCGGAGAGCGCCCCGTTGGTGTACGAGGAGGCATTAAAGGTGCCGAGGACGCGCGTATGGTACCGGCGCCGCAGGCCGCCAGAGCGGTTGCGGTTCTGGTGCAGCTGGTTGCCCGTCCAGCTTTGCTGGTTGGCGGCCCCTTCCGCGAAGACCGCTTCCTTTACAAACCCGGCTGGGACGGCCAAGGCATCGGCAAGCGCCGCATCGTAGTTGCCCGCGAACAGATTGGCGCGGGCCCGTGATGCGAGGATGACGGAACGCCACTTCAGCTGATCCGCCGCCGGGATGCTGTTCACCAGCGCCAGTGCGGCCGTGAATTTCGTCACCGCCTGCGGGAAGAACTTGGTGTTGGGTTCGCGCGCGCCGCCCTGTGTGAGCGGGCCCTCGCAGTAACTGAATCCGATCAGCAGATCGGCGAATCCATCCACCCAGGTCACCTGCGTGAGCAGCGGGCTGGCATTGGCCGTCGCGCCGAGCACGGTCTTGATGCGATCCGACGCGCTCTGCGCCGCGTAGCGCGCCCGGAGGACCGCGTCGAGCGGACCGGAGAAGGAGCCGACGGTGGCCCAATCGCCGCGCAGCCGACCTTCCGAAATGTCTTCCCAGTCGACCCAGGTGGATGTGGACTCGATCTCATCGCCCTGGAGCGCCGTGACGACCACCACGTCATCGAAGGCCTGATGCAGGCTGCCCTCGGCGCCGTCGGCGACGTTCTTGATGATCACCGGAGAATTCAGGTCGGCGTCGCCGAAGGCCTGCGGATCCTCGACTTCGAGAATGCCCGAGCAGCCAGTGACGAACAGGGACGCGGCGGCAAGAACCCCGAGCACCGCATGTCGTGAAATACGGGTCATGGGATCAAAACCTCGTGCGAATCTGGAGTCGATATTGACGCGCGGCAGGCTGCGCGAGGAAGCCACTATTGATCGTGAACGAGTCGCCACCAGCGAAATTCATGTTCGGGTCGACGCAATTGCAGCCGTCCCACCACATGAGATTCTGCCCAGAGAGCGACATCGTGGTGCGCTGCGTCCCGAACAGCTTGCTCAGCCCCTCCGGCACCTGCCAGGTGAGGGACACTTCGCGCAAGCGGACATTGTCCCGCTTGTCGAAGTGGGTGAGGATGCTTGACCACTGATAGATCGAGTCGGCCCGGAAGGTGCGTTCACCGTTCGTACCGAGCGCTGAGAGGTACTCATCCGATCCACCCTGCCGGATACGGTAGGGACGATCACCGTTGTTGAACCAC
>CAIUOO010000331.1 GCA_903900795.1 uncultured Gemmatimonadota bacterium
AATGGGCACCTGCACCCCTGATTTCCTCGCGGTTCGGCGGACGCAGAATACGTGCCGGTTCATCCGCTGGTGGCAGGAACAGCTGCATGGCACCAACGTGCTGCCCATGGCGGATCAACGATGGCACGATCTGATTCCCGCCATGTGCGACCGCACGGTGATCCTGCGTCATCGGGGATACAACGTCACGCCTTGGAATCTCGACGAACGGCGGGTACATGTCGATCGCACCGGTCAGTTCCGTGCCGACGACGAGACGCTGGTGTTCTTCAATTGCAGCGGCTTGAACCCTGAGCATCCCGACACATGGCCGCACTCACGGGCGATGCACGACGCCAGCGAGGCCGTCGTCCAACTCACGCGCGAGTATGCGAAGGCGCTGCAGGCGCTCGGCTCGGCCTGGTATGCCGGACTGCTGAAGGAGTTCGCCGTTTTCTCCGACGGCAGCAGGGTCACCCATGCGGAACGCCTGCGATTCCGCCGGAACGAGACCTTGCGACGGGCATGCGCGGGCCGGCCATTCTCCCGCCCCGATCTCCTCCGAATCGAACCGCCCGCTATGGCCGAGGAAGACAAGATTGCCTCCTCGTTCTCCGCCCTCGGGGAAATGGGCAGGCTGCAGGGCCTGAGCGAGCAACTGCTTGGCAGGCCCGCCACTCCGGCGGAAATCGGGGCATGGAGGCCGTCGATGAGGAGCCGACTGGGCATGGCGCGGCTGCTCGTCGCCATGGGATTGTCACGAGAGGCCCGCCGCACGCCGGGATGGCTGGCGAGGCTCCTGCGTTATGTCGCTCATTCGCCGATGGCGGCAGGCCCCGTTCGCGATTACGCGGTGCTTCCACTCATTCGCCTGCTGCAACTGGGGGCGCGCGTTTTCCCAGGTCTCGCCTATCGTCCGTGTCTTCGCAGCGACGATGCGATCGCCCCGGAGCCGCACCCGAGGACGACCCGCGGGCATCTTGCACCATCCACCCGGTCGGAACGATCCGGTCACGGCACCCCGGGCGTGAACATCCTCGGCTATTTCAGCCGCGAACTCGGGATCGGCGAGGCGGCCCGTTCCCTCGCCGGCTCGTGTGATGCCGCCGGCATCGACGTCACGCGCATCGACGTCGGCGAGCTGTTCGATGCTCCCGCGAGCACCATTGGCGAGTCCAGCGTGCCCCGGCCGGCGCATCGCTCCATCGACATTCTGTGCTACAACGCCGATGTCACGCTCGCCGCCGCCCAGCATCTCCGTGCCATTGGCCACCATTCCCGTTACCGGATCGGCTTCTGGCACTGGGAACAGCCGATCCTGCCGCTGCGCTTTCACGAGGCGTTCGCCGAGGTGGACGAGCTCTGGGTTCCTTCCACATTTGTTCAAGAGGCCATCAGCCCGGTTGCGCCGGTGCCCGTGGTGACGATCCCCCACGCGGTGCGGTTCACGCCGACCCCCGGCGTACACCGCACCGCGTTCGGCCTGCCGCAGGACAAGTGCCTCGTTCTTGTCATGTATGACTTTCATTCCTTCCAGGAGCGGAAGAATCCTCAAGCCGCCATCGCGGCCTTCCGGCAGGCGAAAGCGGCGGAGCCGTCGCTCGGGCTGGTCATCAAGACGATCAACGCCCAGCATCATCAGCGCGAACGGCAGGAGCTGCAGGAGGCATTGCGCGACGTGCCCGACGTGACGTTCATCGACGCAGCCCTGACGCGGCAGCAGGCATGGGATCTGGAAATGTGCTGCGACATCCTCTTGTCGTTGCATCGGGCCGAGGGTTTCGGACTCATCCTGGCCGAGATGATGTCCCTCGGAAAATCGGTCGTCGCCACCGGGTGGTCGGCGAACATGGACTTCATGGACGAGTCGAACTCGCTGCCCGTCGCGTTCGAACTGAAGCCGTTGCCTCGCTCGATCGGCCCCTACGAAGCCGGCGTGCTGTGGGCCGAGCCGGATATCGACCACGCCGCAGCGGCGTTGCGCCGTCTAGTGACGGACCGGGATCTTGCCGCACGATTGGGACATCACGCGCGGGAGACCATTCACCGGACCCTGGATCCGCAGGTGGTCGGCGCACGGGTCAGACAGCGGCTCGACGTCATCGAGCGCTGGTTTCCGAGGGTTGGGGCAGCACCTCCGCGATGAGGAGAGAGGCCTCAGGCCGCCTGAGCGGCCGGCAGAGTGGCCCACGCCGTGCCACGCGATGGTCGGATGCCTTCTAGCTGCGGCCGGTAACGATCGTATCGATGACGCGCGAGAGCGGAGCGTAGACGCTGTCGGCCGTCAATGCGGTAGACGCGAACGTCCGCGCAGCCAACGCCATGGCATCACATCTGGTCGGATTCTGGAGTAGACTCACGCAAGCCTCCGCCATGGATGTGGCGTCGACGACGACCCAGCAGGCTTCTCCCGCGGCCGGGTCGATCCCTTCACATCCGATGGGATAGGTCACGATCGGACGGCAATAGGCCAGAGCCTCGATGGTCTTAATCTTGAGCCCAGTACCAGCCCGAACGGGATTCACGACCACTCGCACACCGCGGTAGAACTCCGCCATGTCCTCGACCCACCCTACGAACTCCACTCCATCGGGAGGCGCATCCGAGTACCACCGTCGCACTGCCGTGCTCAACTGGCCGGCGATCCTCAGCATCGCTTGCGGCATGCGAGCCCTGACCAGCGGCCAGCACTGGTCGAGAAACAGTCTCAGGCCATCCACATTGGCCTGATTGGCGGACCCTACGATGCCGACCAGCTCGGCCGACTCGGACGGGAGCCCTGGAAGAGCCGGAACGTCATAATCCATTCCCACCGTACAGACTCGGCGCCCAGGCACCAGTTCGACGAGGTACTCCGCCTCCGCACGCTGGATCGCCAGGATGTGCTCGCACTCCAGCAGCATGCTTCGCTCTTCCTCCCGCGAAAAGGTGAGCACGTTGTCGATCGCCGCTCCGGCAGCGTCGTAGTGCACCATCGAAAACAGCTCAACGGTGTCGCAAATGATGCTCTCCCTTCGCGGCACGTCCTTGAACGCTTGCAAGGTGAACGCATAATAGGCGTAGAAGAGATCGACAGTCTCCTCCGCCACCACACGGCGGACTCGCCGACCGACGCTGTCGGGGCAGATCAGATCGGCCAACTTCTGCATGGGCTTCGGCGCGGGCGGAGCCCCACCGGCAGCCACCCAGGATCGCATCTTCGCGAACCGCATCCGAAAACGCTGAAGAAACGTTCTGGGATCGAGCCGCCGCGTCGATTGACAGGGCATCTCGAGCCTATCAACATGGCGGCGTACGAGTTCCTGCTGGTCAGGCTCCACATCCGATGCCGTGAGGACGAGGATGATTCGGAAGTCGTGGTTGCGCAGCCAGACCAACAACCGTTGAAGACGAATCTCGTTGCCGTGAGCCCCGGGCCACGGTACGACATGCGAAACGCACACGATCGTCTTCATCCTGTCAGGCAACGAAAAACATCGCTGTTCGACGCCCCGAAACGAGACCCGGCATGGAGGTTCGCTGATGCATTCGCTGTGGATTGATCTTTCGACCGCGAGGAACTGGAAGGGCCCCCCTGTCGGGATTGTCCGCACCGAGTTCATGGTCGCACGAGAGCTTCTTGCCGCCGGTGTGCCCGGCCTTCGTTTTTGCCATTACGACAGGGAGCGGAGCGAGTATCGGGAGATTCCCAGGCCCGCAGCCGAGGAGATCCTGCAAAGACTCGAAACCACGGCCGATCCGAACGACTCTCCGAGCAAGCCATGGCTGTCCGCACTTCATGCCTGTCGATCCAAGCTGGAATGGGCGACCCTCCGGGGCGTCGGACTGCTCCCTCGGCGACTTCATCAACCTGTCCGAACCTGGACCGCGGCATGGCGGCAAATCGCGCGCGCGAGCGCGGCCCTGCTGCGTTCCCTCCCTCCCGTCCGCCGCTCGCGACACGGCTCCGAGAGGCCCGTGCCTTTCTCGCATGGCGATGCCTACCTCTCCATGGGCCTTGACTGGGACTTCAACGATCTGAAGGTGCTCGGAGCGATCAGGAGAAGACATTCGCTCAAGGTGTTTCTGATGTGCTATGACCTCATCCCGATCTATCAGCCGCACTTCATCATGCCGGGATACAGCCAGAAGTTCAAGGAGTATTTTCGTGATCTCCTTGCCTGCCCAGACATGATCTTCGCGATTTCGGAGGAATCACAAAAGCAGCTTCTGCGATACGCCCGCGAGACCAACTCTCCGATCCCGCCGACCCAGGTGGTGAGGCTGGGCGTGACGATTCATCCTCATCTCCACAAGAGCATTCCTCAGCTCGTCTCGCGGCCCTTCATCCTGACGGTCAGCACCGTCGAGGTGCGGAAGAATCACCGCCTGCTGTACCAAGCCTGGACGAGGATGCGATCCGACCCCGATTTCCCAGATCCCCCCCACTTGGTCATGGTGGGAAGGCGTGGATGGCGCGTCGATGACCTCCTCGACGAAATGAGCAAGAACCCGGACGTACGGGACTTCATTCATCATTTCGAGAACATCTCCGACGAGGAGCTCGAATGGCTTTATGGCAATTGCCTGTTCACGGTGTTCCCTTCGTTCTACGAAGGCTTCGGGCTGCCGGTGCTTGAAAGCCTCGCCCACGGGAAGTGCTGCATTTCCTCCAACACCTCCTCCCTGCCCGAGGCCGGTCAGGGGCTCACCCAACTTCTCGATCCGCTGGATTTTGCGGCTTGGTACACGGCCATCAAGGCTCTCGTGTTCGACGAGGACATGCGACGCGACAACGAAGCGCAGATCCGGGCCGGCTTTACGATGAGCAGCTGGAAAGACACGTCGGAGGCCATGTATCGCACCATTCGGGCGATGACCACGGAATAGACGATGTCGTTCCCCCTGTGGAGCGGGCCGTTGGCTGACACAGGGCCTTCCCTTGCGAGCGCGACGTTTCCTTCGTACCATCGCTCCAAAGGTGGTCGGCAACGATCGGCCGCAACGCTCTATCGGGATCAAGAAATGACCGTGGTCCAAGCGCCTCCCGCCCTATCGAACGCATCACACCGAGAGGTGTTCGGCTCGCTTTCGCACGCCCAGTGGCTTCGTGTGCTGAGACGATCCCTTCATGATCCGGTGATCGAGGCCGTGTCCATGCCGGCCTTTCCACCGCTGCGGCATCAGACGGACACGCATGGCACCCGCGGTCGGGGCGCACTCGAAGAGGCGGGTCGGTTCGTCGCGGCGGTGGATCAGTATGCCGCCCGCGAAGGCTGGCCAGTCGGCGAATCAACCCGCGTGCTCGATTTCGGTTGCGGCTGGGGCCGGATGCTCCGATTCTTCTTGAACCGCGTCGACTCGCAAAACCTCTATGGAGTCGACGTACGGGACGAGTCGGTGGCCATGGCTCGCCAGT
>CAIUOO010000332.1 GCA_903900795.1 uncultured Gemmatimonadota bacterium
ACGCGAAACCACATCAGCGACGGCTGTCGGTTGAACAGCAATATCGGCGGCGACGCGCACGCGATCGCGACGAGTCCCCACGCCAGCGGGGCAACGCGATCGTTGGCGCTGCACGACAGCCACGGCAGCGGTTTGCGTTCCTTCACGTTGTCGTGCGTGACGCAGCTCACGAGGCCGTGAAACGGCGGCAGCAGCTGACGATCGCGGAGCACGTCGCGCAGCTCGGCGATCGACGCCATCGCGCGCTCCTCCATGCTCCGCGTGACCGGTGTGCCCTGTGGTGGGCCGCTCTGCGAAAGCTCCTTGATGACCGCTTTGGACGAGCGCGTAACGGCCGACGATGCGTTGAGCTTGATCAGCGCCGAACAGACCGCCCCGTGAATGAGCGCTGGATGCAGACGTGGGCCGGCGGCGATGTTCGCACAGCGCTCGAGCACATGCGACAGCTTCGCCATCGTGAGCAGCGTGGTCACGATAAAGTGACTCGAGATGTCCACCTGCAGGCCCACCGCCCCGGTGCGGTAGGCGTTGTTGGGCACGGGCCCGGAGTTGTGGTAGGCCGGTACGAAGTCGGCGACGCAGTCGGTGAAGCGCGCCGTCATGCCACCCTCAGCGGCGTCGCCAACGACGCCAGGCAGGCCTCGCGCACCTCCAACAGGCGCACGATGACGTGGTCCGCATCGGGGAGGGGCACGCCGGTGAGCTGTTGCGCCGGGGTGCAGAATTTGGCGATCACGCCGTGCATGAACTCGAGGTCGTTGGCCGGCAGCGCGGTGAGTGACAGGCGACGCCGCACATCGATGGCCCACTCGCGATGCGGACCAAACCCCCGCACCTGGGCCCCGCCATACGCGATGCTCGACACCAACTCCGCCACCGTCTCCACGGCCGTGGCGGGCACGAGCTCCCCGCTCAGCAGGGCGGGCAACACCGTCCACGCCAGCATGGTGGATTCCGCGGTGGGCATATCGGCCAGGGCCGAGCACAGCGCTTCGCCGCGAATCACCGACGACACCCCCGGCAGCGAGAGTGCCAACAGCGCGCGACGCAGCGGATCGCGCACCGACAGCAGCGTACGACGCGGATCGTCGTCGCTCATGGACGTCTCACGCCACGCCGCTTCGTGCGCGGCCATCAGCGCGGCGCGCGACACCTTGGTGCGCACTACGTCGGGAATCGACGACAGCACCGTGGCTCGGCAGGCGCGTTCGTCGCCGGCGAGGCCTAAGGCTAGGTGGGCGGCGCGAATGGCGACGACGTTGCGCAGCAGCATGGCGGCGCGGCGTCCACCGATCACGATCTTGGCGGCGCCGAGCTTGGCGATGAGCACATCCACGTAGCTGGCGAGCCCATCGCCCGAGGTGGCGCGCACGGTGGGGATGAGCGCCTTGGTGGCGTGCACCAGTTCGCGCACCGTGTTGGCGGCGCTGGCCGTTGGCGCATCGCCCACGCCGCCGATAATGAGCTTGCGGTCGGCGTCGCTCAGGTCCGCGAAGCGCGGCAGCGACACGATGAACGCGAAGCGATCGGCCAGGGCAGGGTCGAGTGGTTCCACGCCGTCGTAGCGACCGTCGTCGTCGTGCTCCTGCGCATCGGGGGGCGGATTGGTAGCGGCCCAGCGATAGCGCAGCCGTTCGATGGCCACGCCCTGAATGCGCTTCTCGTGGATGACGGGGAACAGCTTGTTGGCCACATCGGGGCGACAGCGGCCGATCTCGTCGAAGAACGCCACCTCGGCCTCCCAGATGGCCCCCGGGGGCGCGGCATAGCGAATGGCGCCGGCGTCATCAGGGATGGGGAAGCCGATGAGATCGTCGAACTGGAGGATGCTGGCGTTGTAGTGCCGGAGGGTGAGGCCGAGTGCGTGGGCGAGTCGCACCAGCAGCAGCGTTTTCGCGGCGCCGTGATCGCTGACCAGCAGCAGCGGTTCTTCGGTGGCGAGAGCGGCCAGGAGCGCGGGCTCGAGGGTGTCGTAGCCCACGACACCGAGCGGGCGGAGGAGGGAGCGGGGGGCGGGGGACGGCGCGTTTGTTGGCGCGTTAGTTGGCGCGTTGGCCGACGCCGGGGTGTTACTGGCGACGGCGGCGGGAGCCGACTTGCGTCGCATTCGCGGAACAACGACAGCCATGGAAATACCTCCGCGCAGGAGCTGCGCAGAGCGCGACACCACGCCGGCCGGCGTGATGTCAGTGGTCCGCTTTAGTGGACTTCTTTAGCGTCGCGCCACAAGCTGGCCGAATCAAATCGCGACGTGGTACGGGACTGCAGACAACGAAAAAGCCCGGCAAGCGAAATCGCTGCCGGGCCGGTGTGCTGGACGGGGAGCGGTTTAGCTGAATTTGTAACGCGGCCAGCAATCGCCAGAAAGCGCCGCGGTGAGACGGGAGAAAATTACGCGTTTCGCTGCCGAATTGCAAGCGAACAGCTGCCCTGGACGAGCTGCGCTGGCTGCGGCGTGCAGCGCAGCTCGAGGCGGCGCGAGCGAGAAATGTCGGTCTGCAGAAATCGCATCAAACGGCGATCCGTTTACAGCATGTGACGAAAAGAACCGCGAATCGAAATCTTAGGACTCAAGGCGGGCGATAGCCGCAATCCGGAGTTCTAGTTCATGTCGACCCAAGTCGTTCAAGTCACCTGGGGTACCACTTTCCGATCGTGGGCGCGACTGAAGCAGCCAATTGAGGAACGCGATCATAGAAGCCTGACTCGAGCGCTGCACAGCAAAACGATCGGCTTCCAACTCCATTTCTACCACAGCCCCACGCCGGATAGCAGCTAATCGGGCCTCGCGGATATCAGTGCGGCGCGCCTCGTCAAAATGCGGCAGAAAAAGATGTTCATGATGTACATGGCCAACCTCATGCCATATCCCTGCTTCTCGCTGCCTACGCGGCAGCGTCATGAAAACGCTACTCACTACGATTTCTGGCTCCATCTCGCGATACACCAAAGCTAAGAATCTCATTCGGATCTGCGTCAGTTCATCATCGCCTATTCGAATGGGAACCCTCCTGTACATCGAGCCGATAGTGGCATAATTCCGGACTTCGCCCTGTACTTCGGAATCCGATTTCGACTGCCACACAATCCGGTATCGATCGGAGAATGAGATCTCACCTCCTTCGTTCATCTTGCGGCCTTCTCTATTTCGCTGATGTAGTGTGCAGGAAAGCCGTGGTGTCGGGCCCCGCGCAAGATAGTGTCAAGATAGGCGTTACTCGGGAACAGCGATTCGGCAATGAAGGATTGGCCGGCAGTATAGGTGATCGCGTTTACATCTGGCTCGCCAGTGCACTGGACCAGCAAATGAATGCGGACATAGTGGCCTCCTGAAACGCCCTCGTACATGTCCATCTCGCTTAGGAACCGCTCATCACACTGATACATGACACCCCAGACTTTACCTCCGGCCTGAGGTGTGATATTGGCCTTACCCGTTCCATCCATCGAGCGCTTGTTGAAATTGATCTTATATCCCTCGACCCAACACAGCTTGATCTCACCGGCGTGATTTGTGCGCTTCGCGATCTGATCAGGGTCGAGATTGCTGCCGTATGCGAAGTACCAGAAATCGCCCATGTTTAGCCAGACATGCAGGTTTGGGTGATAGTCGGTCAGCTTCCACTACAGGATGCTCCCCAGCGCAGCGGCTGGAAGCTCAACAATGCTTGCGGTTGACGCCGAAAAACCGCAAAATACCACGCCGTGGTGCGTACTAATGATATCAATGAGATGCGCCGCTGCCGAAACTATGCGTTACGCAGGTGCTACCAGAAGGTATCGATTCCCACTCTTCTTGTCTTGAGGTCGCTGTGAAGCCGTATCTTGCATACTTAGAGTTGGAAGTCAACAGCCCGAACCTCTCAAGAGAGTGGGTCGATCAGGCGCGCACTCTTGGATTCGACGTTCGAGCGTGCAGCGGACATTCTGTTGCGGAAATCGACCTATTTCTTGCGGAGGCGGTGGGCCTCCTGATTTTCGATACAACCTTCATTCACTTCCCCGAATCTGCAGATCGCATCGCTGACGTCATTCGCACCGGCAAGCGGGCACTTGTTCTCGTTTCTGTGAACGACATTGAAATCAGCAATTACTTTCTAGACAAGTTTGGCATCGAAGCGACACGCATTGGCATCGACGACGTTCGTGCGGTACAAGACGCCGCTCCGTTTCACGGGGCTATTACCTTAGGCCGCGCCGACGGTGCGCGCCACTTCGGTCCTCCGGAATTGCTTCATGGCGTGAATGATATCGTGGCGTACCAAGCTCGCGCGCTTCGAATAGATGATCGCGCGCTTCCTCTGCTTTGTGCACCGCTTGCCTCGTCATTGATTGTTGATCGGAGTACTGATTTTGAGATAGAATGGCCGCTAAGTGTCGTGCCATTTGCCGCGATCTCGGACCCTGAACACGAGCAGAGAGGGGGAATCATCGTAGTCAGCGCCTCTGTGTGGAACGACCCATACACTGGTGCGCTGGGCCACCACTTTGATGGCATCGCCGCCGCTGATAACCGGACGTTCACCAAGAACCTTCTCGAGTGGACGGTGGGTCTGCGCATTCCCGCCATCGACCACAGCACAGACGCTTATGCGATCATCCATGGCATCGAACGCGCTCTTCTCGGCCTCGTCATCTCGACTCTGAGCAGCGCCTGGCCAAGCGACTGGTGGCGCTCACTGATTCCAGACGATATCCGTGTACGGTGTGAGCGCCTTTGGGCGAAGGAGCACAGCCAGCTTGCGCAAACAGCTTACCTTGAGCTTACCGATCTCCCTCGAATCATTCGTCATAGCCCTTCGCCGTTCGCTTCTATTTGCTCGCGAGTCAGTTGGCTAGCGCTAGATGAGATCGAGTCATCCTTCAATATGCTCAACGAGCTCCAGGTACGGATGGCTAATCCGTCCAAGATACTGGCCTCTGGGATGGTCGTCACCGAGGTAGAAGTGACGCGTCTACGCAACTACTACGCTGACCTCGAAGCTGGCATTCAGAATTCCGCTTGAAGCATCCCAATGATGCTAACAGTCAAAAAGCGCTTCATGCGTTCTTGTTGTGGGGTCGCCGCTTTATTGTGCCAACGCGCACAGGCCTTCACTAACGGGCCGACGTAGGCCGATACGGATGTGTCCATCCTTGACACAAGTACGCCGCCAACAAGCAAGCGTGCACTACGCAACATTGTCAGAGCCGGCACCTATACTTTGGCTCCAGAGAATTGAATGAATATCACCGCCTCGATCGGAAGGTTTTGCCCATGACGAGACATACCATTCCGTTGACTCAGCTCATTCAAGACGAGTTGAGTGCATATCCGCAGGACGCCCTGGCAATACCGGCCGCGATCGAATCGGCTCAGGAAGTCTTCTCGAATGTCGTGCTTCGACAGCATGCGGCGATCTCGGCGAGTGGGCAGCCCTTGGTCGAACCCACTGAGGCCTATGCTGAGCTTGGTGACGAGCGATTCGCGGCCCTAATGAAGTTCGTCAATAGGAACACCGATCCGAAGTTGAGCAGCCTGATGGCCGCACTGGTGCTCGATCTGATCGAGGGCACGGAGCGCCGTTTCTTCGATACCCACGAGATCCCCACGCTGATCGCGGCGGTCACATCGGCCGCCATCGTTGCCCGTGATTTCTTTCCGGAACTGTGCCGTCATTGGATTGAGGGCGGGGAGCCGCCGTCGGTCGGCGACCGCGCCGCAGCGCTGGTATACAAGCGACTAATGATCGACGAAGAGTGGACGACTCGTTTCGACAATGGATTCAGCTGGCTTGGCCACCGGCTGGAGCAACGCGTGGAATGGACTCCGCACTTTTGGGATCACGCGACATGGGGAACGCTTCTCTGTTCATCCACCACGGTGCTTCGCAACATACGGGCTTCCACCGAAGCGGTGTGGGAGTGCTTGTCCGGCCTGAGCGTATTCGCTTCGGGAAGTACTTGGCAGTTCGATGTCGAACATCGGGTGCTCCGACACGTATGTCGCTATTTCTTTCACGAGCAGAGTCTCGGGTTCCGGAGCGACCAACACGCGGACTTCACCATCTTGCAGCTGTACGAGGCGGAGGCGATAGCCGATCGAATCGCCGAAGCGTTGCAGGGCGACGTGGCACTGGCGGAGCATCCGGTCAACGGGCTGCGGACGAAGCACGACGATATGCTCAACATCGTGCGCGATCTCGTCGTGCCCAGAGGAGCAGGCGCGTCACTGTTCGCCAATACCGCAGAGATCGACTTGGCTTTGGATGAACTCGACGGACGATTCCCCGTGCAGGAGTCGCCATCACGTGAGCTATTGATTGTCCGGATTCCTCTGGTCGCTGATGTCGATGCTGTCGTTCGACTCAGCACGAGCCAGCGGCACCCGAGGTACGGGTCTGGCGTCTCCGTTGCGACCTCGATCGAGCTGCCACTGAGTCGCGAGGCCCTCGTGCGAACCTGGTCCCACTTCGTTGACGCTAGTCTCCTAGCCTCTGAGGGCCGCGGGTACGGATCGTGGGCCTTGCCAGATTTCGGGGAGGGTGATCGACTGACCTTCTGTCGCTTCGTGCCCAACCTGAGCTTCGGTGCTGGAATCCTACGTGACGTGCTGATGGGCGAGGTTGGTCGTGCGCAATGGGTGGGGGAGCAGCTGTCTCACGCATGGAGTAGCGAGACGCAGTAGCACAGGTTCCTAGACGATGTCGCGAGCGGTCGACGGTTCCGTATGGTATCGGGGCCATTGCGCGGCTCTCCCCATTTGTCCGGCGGGTCGGGAAGGAATGAACCAACGGCTTTCCATGGCAGGCACCCCGGGCACGACTGCACTTTCAGTTGCCACGGACGGTCATTGCGAACCGCCCGGCAATCACCTACTCTCACCTATCGCCGATTTCAGACTACTTGCGGGCGATTCATAAATGCTGCTAAACGGTCGGTCCAGGACCAGCCCCTGGTGACCGGCGATGCCGTTCATCAGGGGCTGAATTATTTCTGGAGCTAGCATGACGATTTCTCATGGTCTCTTCTCGTCCGAGTCCGTGTCCGAAGGCCACCCGGACAAGCTCGCCGACCGCATCTCGGATGCTATCCTCGACGAGTTCCTGACGCTGGATCCGCATGCGCGAGTCGCGTGCGAGACCATGCTCGCCAATCAATGCGTCGTAGTCGCCGGCGAATTCGGGACACGTGACCGCGACATCTTCAACGATGTCCGCAGTCGAGCCGACTTGATCGTACGGAAGGTCATCCAGGACACCGGGTATTCCGACGCCGCAACCGGAATCAGTCCCGCCGACTGCGAAGTTCAGGTGCGATTCAACCACCAGTCGACTGATATCGCCCGTGGCGTAGATCAGGAGGACGGCTCGATCGGCGCGGGAGACCAGGGGCTGATGTTCGGCTATGCCTGTGACGAGACCACGGAGTTGATGCCGGCGCCAATGAGCTACGCGCATCAGTTGGTCCGTCAGCAATCGGAGTTGCGCAGAAGTGGAGCGCTGCCCTGGCTGCGACCAGATGCCAAGTCGCAGGTGACCTTTCGCTACGAGGACGGGCGACCAGTTGCCGTGGAGGCCGTCGTGTTGTCTACGCAGCACTCGGCAGATATCGACATCTCCACGGTTCGTGACGAGGTCAGCCGCTTAATCATTGACAGTGTGATTCCCGTCTCCATGCGCGGACCATCTTATCGCGAACATATCAACCCGACAGGTCGGTTCGTAACCGGCGGGCCGAGGGGAGACACGGGTCTCACGGGCCGCAAGATCATCGTGGATACATACGGTGGCGCCGCCCCGCACGGTGGAGGCGCCTTCTCCGGCAAGGACCCTCCAAGGTAGACCGCTCAGCGGCCTACATGGCGCGTCACCTCGCTAAACAAGTCGTCGCGCGCGGATGGGCTCGCCGCTGCCTCGTACAAGTGGCATACGCCATTGGCGTGACCGAACCCGTGAGTTTTCTTGTCGATGCCCACGGTGCGACTGCTGGCCGCAACGCGGAGATCGCCGACGCACTTCGCAATGAGTTCGATCTCACGCCGGCGGGTATCATCCGCCAGCTTACGCTGCTACGGCCGATCTACTTCGATACGGCTGCGTACGGGCACTTCGGTCGCACCGACATTTCGTTCCCTTGGGAAACGGTCAGCGCAGGGGGTATCCAATGACGGCCACGATTTCTGCCGATCTCATGGCGGCATACAGCGCGACCATCGTGCGAATTCATGGGCACAATCCCGTCGTGCTCGCCATGGCCGACCCTGTTGGAACACACGACCGTTGGCTCGCGCAGAGCAGCAAGGCTAATGCTGCCGTCATCACCGCATGGAATCCGTTCAGTGAGGTCCAGTCGCAGGATCTCAACGAGGCGGACAACGCCATCCTTCTATTGGCCATTGAACAGGCACAGCTGATGTGGGTACCTGCCCGCGGCTCTGGCCCGTCTAGCGAATGGTTTGAGGACAGCTTCTGCGTCTTTGACGTTCCGGATGCGTTGCTTGACGAGTGGCTGGTGACGTTTCGGCAGAACGCTGCCTTTCGTGTGCGAGTCGGCGGGCAGGTTGAGCTTGTGTGGCACAGACGATTCCGCCGCACGTAGGAGGCGATCCTGCGGGTGTACGATCGACGTAATGTCTGGGTCGCCACTGCCTACTTCGGTCCACTCGTTCGCTGTTTCGTTGGACATAGTTAAAGGCAGTCATCGAGTGCGACCAGCTTCGCGCCGGCTCCGGCCGAAGCCGAACATGCAGTAACCGGCGTGGTTGCCGGATTTGCAGTGTCGATCAGTGGCCGGATCAGGAGTTTCCACTGAGACGCCTCCGAGTCCACCAGCAAGGCGCGAGCTACTCGAGCGCGTTTTGCACGTCGACCATGAACCATTTCCCGGGGTGTCGCTTTCTGTCGTCTTTCAGCATCACCGACACGCCGCGCTCATCAAGCGCCGCAGCTACCGCTTTGAATCGGGGCTCATGTTTCACCCAAAGGGCTCCAGAATTACCCCTATTGTTCACCACGGTGAACTCGTTCTTCTCGAGATAGCGCAGTAACGACGCCAGCGTGAGCTTGACGGGCAGCGGATCGAGGCTCGATCTGGCAGCCTTTGGCCGTCCAACAGGCGCCTGAAGATCAAGCGAGCGTTGGGTTGCCCGACCAGCACCCAGTGCGCTGGATGGACGAGCTTCGAGCGCACTGATCCGGCTTGTTAGTGGGCCAACGAGCTCGGCGACCGCTACCGAAATGTCCTCGACGGCCGCTGACGCTAGCTGTGCTATCGCAGCGTCGAGGGAGGCAAGTGACACAAGTGGCGTAAGGCTGGGAGCGACTGCACCGGCCGCCTTAGCGTTCGATTGAGATGACGCTTTCGCGGTCATTCGATTGGACTTCTTCGGCTCTGCATTAGAGTCTTTCATCAAGCGCATCCAAACGTTCGCGAACGGGAACAAGGGCGGCCTCTACGGCCTCTCGTTTCTTTAAGCGCAGTCGAGCGGCGGCCTGTAGAATGTCGGCTTCGAGCTTCACTTTGAGTGCTTCACAGCGCTTCACGGCCAGCAGGTCTGCTGCAGTCTGCATCACACGGTCTCCCGAACGTTATTGATGTGGCGTATTGGAAAACGCACGAATCTACGTTCACGCACGAATGGCGCGTACTTGGTCTTGGACGGCACGTAACAGGTCCTGCTCATATCGATCGGCGGTCCACTCAAATGCGACTCCAGTTCTCGCAACGTTGATCAAGGCGCGCTGGGTAGGCGAATCATGCGCCATGATCTCAAGTGCCTCAACTTCCCAAGGCCCGATATCGGCGGTATGCGCCGAGCGTTGAGCGAATTCGTGAGCGAGCGCCGTCTCTCCAAGCAGTAGAAGCAGACCGCAGACGATACGAGGAGGCAGAGCTTCACGCTTGGCCTCGACTTCCTTCTGGAGTGTCTCATAGCGAGCCGCCGACACGTGCAACAGCTGCTCGCCAGTGCCGATGAGCGAGAACGCGGCGTCGAGCGCATCGAGACCAGCGATTGCGGTCAACCGGTCGAGCCGATCGCAAAGCCGCTCGAGCCACGCGGATTCCGCGTCCGTTTCCGTGCAGAGCCGCTCGATTCCCGTCAACAGCACCTCGAGCAGCCGTTCCGGGCTTAGCTGGACGCGATGGCGCTCCAACAACTGGCAAAGGTTCTCCTCCGATGGTTGACGGTGAACAGGAAGCCGATTCCACGGATCGGCGGTGCGCAACCTGTCCCACAGCTGCGGAGGCACGATCGCTAATACGCGATCCCGCGCGCGACTGATTGCCGTGTATAGCTCGGTCGCTTCGTCTCCCGTCAATGGTCGACCTTCGCGACCTGCCTTCCATTCAGGCCGCAGCAACACCACCACGGAGTCATACTCGAGTCCCTTTGCTCCGCGCACCGAGTCAGCAATAACGGCCGGTTGCCCGCGCCATTGGTCTCGAAGGCCGGACTCCTGATGTACGATGATCAGGTGCTCGTCATTCGCCACATCGAGTGCAAGTCGCTTTGTCGCCTCGGCAAGCAACGTCCAATCGGTCTCCGAAACAATCACCGTCACCTCACCTCCTGCCTGTAGCGCATCCAGATCGAGCGCTCCATGCTGGCGGTGCCGCTCACCCCCTAAGAGTTCCGGAGCGAAGACGGACTGCGCGGCCAGACCGATTTCCCGGCGCATGCGGTATGACGCCTGATCGACGGGGCCCTTCAAGACATCTCCATCCGGCAACCAGCGCTTTTGCTCAATGACGTAACGCGTGATCTCCGCCCAGTCAAAAGGCACTAGGCTGACCCGTTGCCGCATGTCACCGAGAAGAACGACGCGCCAGTCAACGTCCCGACTCTGCGATACACACTTCTCTGGATCGAAGGCGATCGACATCAGGGCGCGCCACTCGGCGGGTGCGAGGTCCTGCGCCTCGTCCACAAGTATCAACCGCTGGCCGCTACGACTTGCAGATCGCTTCTCCGCTTCAGTGGCGAGATGCGCCCTGGTCGCCACCTGCAATTTCTCGTCGTTGGCACCTTCCAAGTCCTGCAGCAAGGCAGGCGACAGGAGGAAAAGCGCGGCTTCCAGCCTTTCGAAGTCAGAGCCGAGAAAGTCGCGCCGCCCTCCTCGTGAGGGAACGCGCTGAGCAGAACTATCCGCACGACGCGACTTACCCCAAATCTCATCCTGTAGAAGCGCGTCCGCGACCGTACGAAGTAGCACCTTGAGATCGTTGGCCTCCATTCCAGCACGAGAGAGCGGCGGCTGCAGGCGCGGCTTCCCAATGGTGGACTTCCACCACGCGTTGAACGCTACTTCGCGATCACCTCCGACCGACAGCCCTGCGCTCGTGGCGAAGAACTGGTCAAACCTGTGTACACGCAGGCTGCCGACATCTCCCAACTGGATGAGGCCCGAGCCCCCTGTGTCAGGATAGTTGTCGCATGAGCGGTGCAAACGCATCGCCCATGTTTATCACCGGTCGGGGGTATGGAGTTGGTTCGCATGCAAACGTACAGTGCCGCATTTAAGGCGCGGGTGGTGCAGCGATTGATGGGCC
>CAIUOO010000333.1 GCA_903900795.1 uncultured Gemmatimonadota bacterium
ACCGGCCATGAACATTCTCATCAAGCTGATGAGCGTGGTGAGTCTGGTGTTGGCCCCCTGGTTCTTGCGGTAAAACGCGTAACTCCAAACTCGGACTCGAAACTCGAGACTCACGTGAGTCTCCGGTTATGAGTTCAAGTTTGGGGTCATGGGTAACGCACAACCCGGAACTCGGACTCGAAACTCGAGACTCACGTGAGTCTCGGGTTATGAGTCCGAGTTTCGGGTCATGAGTGGGCCGGCCACCAGACTCACGCGCCGCCCTCCAGCACGCGCCGCCGCAGCACGATGAGCATCTTCCTGACCTCAATGACTTCATCGATGAATGGCATGATGGTCTCCGCTGGCATGACCGCCGTGCGAAGCGCGAGATCGAGGTGGCTTTCCGTTTCCGACGCGGAGGCGATGGCCATCTGGAGGTATCGCGCGAAGTCCCGTGGGCCGGCAGCATTGGCGCCTTCGGCGATGTTCGCGGCGATCGACTCGGCGGCTCTCCGGAGTTGACTTCGCAGCGACACGACATCACGCCCGCGAAGTGTCATGGTGGCGCCATACAGTGCGGCGGCGAATGTCTGGGCCCGATCCCAGACCTTGAGCTTCTTGAAGTCTTGCATTTCCCGAATTTGGGAGAGTTCACGCAGTCGATTGTCACCAGAATTCTGCCCCCCGCTACATTTCCCCGCGGGCGGAGCGCGTCGCGACTCCTTACCCCTCGTCCGTCCTCCCTACTTCGTTTTTAATCGTGCTTCAACTCGGCATCGTCGGTCTCCCCAACGTCGGTAAATCGACACTGTTCAACGCCCTGACCTCGGCCAAGGCTGAAGCGGCGAACTATCCCTTCTGCACCGTCGACCCCAACGTCGGCATGGTGGAAGTGCCCGACGCGCGACTGGCGAAGCTGGCCGAGATCGTGCAGCCCAAGCGCACGCTGCCGGCGGCGGTGCAGTTCGTCGACATCGCCGGGCTCGTGAAGGGCGCGTCGCAGGGGGAAGGACTGGGCAACAAGTTCCTGCAGAACATCCGCGAGACCGACGCGATCGTGCACGTGATCCGCTGTTTTGCCGACGACGACGTCACGCACGTGATGGGCTCGCCTGATCCGGCGCGGGACAAGGAAACGATCGAACTCGAACTCGCGCTCGCCGACTTGGCCGTGGTGGAGAAGCGCCTCGACAAAGTGAAGCGCGCGGCCAAGGCGAACGACAAGGACGCGTTGGCGGAGTTGCCGGCGTTGGAAGCCGCCTTCGCGACGCTGTCCGAAGGCATGCCGTTGCTTCGTGGCGGACTGTCGTCGCAGCACCTGCTCTCGTTGGCCGGGCTGCAGCTCATCACCGCGAAGCCGGTGCTGTATGCCGCCAACGTGACCGACGCCGAGTTGGCTGGTGACGAAGGCCCGTATCTCAAGGCGTTGCGGGCCGCCGTAGCGGCCACCGGCGAGCACGCCGAGATCGTGGCGTTCTCCGCCAAGATCGAGGCCGAGCTGTCGGAGCTCCCCCCAGAGGAGCGGAGCGAGTTCCTCGCCTCACTCGGCATCGAAACCGCCGGACTCGACCGACTGATTCAGGGCGGCTACCACCTGCTGGGTCTGCAGACGTACTTCACGGCCGGCGAGCAGGAAGTGCGCGCGTGGACGATTCACCGCGGTGACACCGCGCCGAAGGCCGCGGCCGTCATTCATACCGATTTCGAGAAGGGCTTCATTCGCGCCGAAACCGTGTCCTACCAGGATTTCATCACGCACGGTGGCTGGAAGAGCGCGCGCGAGAAGGGGGTGGTGCGATCGGAAGGGAAGGAATACGTGGTGCAGGACGGCGACGTATTGCTGTTCCGCTTCAACGTCTAGCCGACCCTTTTGTCTGGACATGGGTAGCAGGTCGCCATGAAGATTGTCTCAAGCGGCGCGGCGCTTGCCGCCGCCCTGATGCTCGCGGTGAGTGCGTCCCCAGTGACGGGGCAAGCCACCGATTCAGGCGGGGGGCGCGCTAGTCAGCGACTCCCCGCGACTGCCTTGTCCGTGCCGTTCCAGGTCGGTGAACGGCTTGACTACGACGTGCGCTTCGGCTCACTCAAGGTTGGCCATGGCAGCATGGAGGTGCGCGAGATCGCCGAGGTGCGAGGCCACCCGGTGTGGCACACCGTGTTCACCATCAAGGGAGGCATTCCTCTCTATCGCGTGAACGATCGGTACGAGTCGTGGTTCGATGTGACCACGCTCAACTCGTTGCGCTACCACCAGGATGTCGACGAGGGCAGCTACGAGCGCACCCGTCGCTTCGAGATTTTCCCGGAGCGCGGCATGTTCCGGGAGAATGATCGACCGGAAGAGCCGACGGTGCCGAATCCACTCGACGACGGCTCGTTCCTCTACTTCGTACGCACGGTGCCGCTCGAAGTGGGCAAGTCGTACGACTACCCGCGGTACTTCAAAGCGGCGGGCAATCCGGTGCGCATTCGCGTCGTGCGCAAAGAGACGATCACCGTACCCGGCGGCACGTTCAAGACCGTCGTGCTGCAGCCCACGTTTCAGACGAAGGGCATCTTCAGCAACAACGGCAAAGCCGAAGTGTGGATCACGGACGATGATCGACGGATGATGGTGCAGATGAAGTCGAAGCTCAGCTTCGGCTCGCTCAACCTGTACCTGCGTGCGTCGAGCGGCACGAAGTAGGCCGTCGCGTCGTCGTCAGTCGTCGAAGAACTGCTCGTGGCGATGCGCGTCCGCGCGCACCAGCGGGGTCGCGCACTGCGGGTCGTCGTTCCGCGTCGCGTTCACCCAGGTCTTCACCTGATACGCATGCAGCGGCCCCTCGTAGGGGCGCAGCAGTCGCGCGGCATCGGCGGGCGCAGTCTCCGGATCGAGCCAGATGTCCACGTCGCTGAGCGGCAGGATGACCGGCATGCGATGGTGAATCGACTCCATCGTCGCATTCGCATCGGTCGTGATCACGCAGCAGGTGAGCACCGGGTCGGCGATGGGATCATGCTTGGGCTGCCACCGATCCCAGAGGGCGGCCATGACGAACGGTTCGTCGTCTGGCAGCCGGATGCACCAGGGTTGCTTGCCCTGATGGCCGGGCACCACCTGCCACTCGTAGAACAGGTCGGCCGGCATGAGGCCTCGCTGCGTCTTGAAGGCGGCGCGGAAGGCTGGCTTGGACGCGATCCCGTCAGCGCGGGCGTTGGCGAGCGTGTGGCCGATCCCGGGGTCGTCGGCCCAGAAGGGGATCAGCCCCCACTTGGCCATGCGGAGCTCGCGCCCGTCGCCCTCCTGCATCACCAGCGGCACCGCCTGCGACGGCGCCACATTGTAGCGGGGAGCGAGCGCGGGGAAGGTGACGCCCAGCGGGAGCGTCGCGAGTCGCGCGGGGTGACCGAAGCCATATCTACCACACATATGCCTGCAATGTACGGCGGGCCTCCCTTCCCTTCCATCCCCGGTCGGGATAGGCTTAACGGCTCATCTGGAACAGATCACCGTTCCTCTGACCCTCCTCCCGCGGATCGGCACTTCGGGGGGCACCTTAGACCACAGGGAGGATTGCCGAGTGGCAAAGCTTAAAATCCGCCGCAACCCTACGCGGCGTTACGAAGCCGTGTACATCATCGATAGTGCGATCGAAGATGCGGCCATTCTGGAAAAGTTGGACAAGCTGCAGAGCCTTCTGAATCTCGCCGCACCGGCTGAGATCGAGCATTGGGGCCGTCGCCAGCTCGCGTACAAGATTGGCCGCCACGAAACGGGCTACTACGCGATCGCGCGCTTTGAAACGACCCCCGCCGTGCTTCCCGAGTTCGAGCGTGCGCTCAAGCTCGACGAAGGGATCATCCGCTATCTCATCTCGCTGGCCGAGCATGAGCTGGGTGCCCCGAAGCTCAGCGATGAAGAGCTCGCTTCGCGCCGTCGCGCGGGCGATGACGACGACGACGACGAGGATTAAACCATGCGCCGCCAAAAGAAGCCCTGCCCGATCACGGAAGCGGGCATCCGCTACGTCGATTACAAGGATGACCGCCTGCTCGCCCGTTTCATCACGGACTACGGCAAGATCCTGCCGAGCCGCCTGAGCGGCGTCGACGCGCGTCACCAGCGCCAGCTCTCGAAGGCCGTCAAGAAGGCGCGTTTCCTTGCGCTCCTTCCGTACGTGAAGGGACAGACGGGCTGAGGATGAACGGAGCGGTCGCGTCGGAACTCGCCGCGACCGCTCCGCAGGAGCGTGAGTGGCGATGGTTCGTGCTGGCATTGGTGCTGATGGTGCTCGTCACCGCCGCGCCGGTGTGGCCCGCGTCACTGTCACTGTTCGCCGCCGCACTCCGGCTGCTCCTACCAGTGGAACAGTTCGCCCTGCTCGTCCTCGTCGCGATCGCGTCCTGCGCGATCATCGGCTGGTGGTCAGGCGGTCGGCTCGTGATGGCTCTCCTCTGGGTCGCCGCCGCCGGCTATGTCATCTGGAAGGTGCCGCTCCCGTTCTCGGGATACGGTGCGTTCGGACGAGGGTGGGCGGTCACACTCGGCGCGTCGTTCGGACTCGTCTGTCTGGTGTCGCCGAGTCGGGCGCTCCTGCTCCGAGCACTCGGTGCGATTGGCGTGGCGGCCATCATCACGGCCGCCGGCTTCACCACTCGCACCACTGCTGGGAACACGCTCTTCGATCGACCGGTGCAGATGCTCTCCCAAGAGTATCAGCGCCGACTTGGTGAGTCGTTGGAAAGCTGGCGCAGTCGGTCGGACACGGAGTCGTGGCGCGCGTTCGCGCAGCGCTTCCCCGAGGCCGCTGAGCGTGCCACTACGATGGAGGACCTGCTGGTCGCCTTGGCCGAACCGCTCTCCGGCGCGGACTCGGCACGAGGACTGGTCCCGGGTCCGCTGGTCTCGATCGCGCCGGCGTTGTTGGCGCTTGAATCGCTGTTGGCGTTGGCGTTGGGGTGGGCCGCGTATCATCGCTTGTCGAGGGTACGGATTGGTCCGCCGCTTGGTGCGCTCCGCGACGTGCGGTTCAACGATCAGCTCGTCTGGGGGTTGGTGGTCGGTGTGACCGTGATCCTGTTGCCGACGCTCGCCGAGTGGCGAACCGTCGGGGCGAATTTGTTCTGTTTTTTCGGGTCGCTGTACGCCTTCCGGGGCGCCGGCGTACTCACCTGGTGGATCCCCGACCGACTCGCCGTGCCGGCGCTGGTCGCGTTGGTGGTGTTGGTCCCGATCCTGGGTTCGGTCTGGGTCGTGCTCGCCATGCTGGCGGTCACCTTCAGTCTGGGGCTAGGTGACACCTGGCGTGACTTCCGCGCCGGCGCGCAATCGCGCCGATCGTCGCCACGCTGATCTCACACACCTTTATCGCAGGACCCGGAGCTCCCATGGAAGTCATCCTTCGTAACGCCGTCGACAAGCTCGGACATCCTGGTGACATCGTCTCCGTGTCCGCCGGCTTCGCCCGCAACTTCCTGATTCCCCGCGGCTTCGCGTTTGAAGCCACGACGGGCAATCGCAAGCGCATTGCGCTTGAAAAGGGTCGTCTCGAGGCGCTTGAGTCGGAGCGCGTCGCCGCCGCCCAGACCATCGCGGACAAGCTGGCCGAGGTCTCCGTGACCTTCGCTGCGCGCGTCGGCGAGGAAGGCAAGTTGTTCGGCTCCGTCACCACGGCTGACATCGCTCACCAGCTGGAAGCGCAGGGCTTCCACATCGAGAAGCGCCAGATCGAGCTCAACGAGCCGATCAAGGCCCTCGGCGTCTACCGCGTCGGCATCCGCCTGCACGCCGACGTGAAGCCCGAAATCAAGGTCTGGATCATCAAGCAGTAATCGGCAGTGTTTTGCCGGTAGAGGGGGAGTCCGGACTCGGACTCCCCCTTTTTTGCCCCTGTCCGAGTCGCTGTCCAACGCGCAACCTTCAGTCACACGATGGGGTACCGCAGAACGACCGTGGCTGTCCATCACTCGCATACTCCCGACTCCATCCATGGCCGAACGTCCGCCAAGCCCCGGCGAATCCATCGCACGCCGCGCCGCCGCCCTCGCCAGTGACATGAAGGCCAACGATATCCTCGTCCTCGATTTGCGTGGCGTGACGGATATGACCGACTTCTTTGTTATTGCCAGTGGGACATCTGATACGCACGTCCGCGCCGTCGCGGAACACATCCAGGCAGGGTTGAAGGAGGGTGGCGTGTCTACCACTATGACTGAGGGTCTCACGCAAGGACGCTGGGCGCTGCTCGACTACGCGCACGCCGTCATCCATGTTTTTCATCCGACGTTGCGCCAGTACTATCAGCTGGAACGGCTGTGGGGCGACGCAACGCCGGTACCTCTGGACACCGAAGCCACGCAGGGAGCCCGGTAAATGCCGCAGGCGCAGCGCTGGACACGATGGGGAGCGGCTCTGGTTTTCGCGATCATCTCGATCGCTTCGCCGCTCCATGCCCAGTACTTCGGGCAAAATCAGGTCCAGTACGATCGGCTGCGCTGGCGTGTCATCGAGACCGAGCACTTTCAGATTCACTATTATCCGCAGATCGCGGATGTGGCGCCCGATGCGGCGCGCATGGCCGAACGGTCGTACGCGCGGCTCTCGCGCCTCATGGCGCACCAGTTCCGTGAAAAGAAGCCGGTCCTCATCTTCGGCTCGTCGGGCGACTTCGCGCAAAGCAACGTCTTCGGCGACCTCGGCGAAGGCACTGGCGGTGTCACCGACCCGCTGCGGCAGCGCATGGCGCAGTTCTACAGCGGCGACCTGGCCAGCTTCGAACACGTGTTGCAGCACGAAATGGTGCACGTGTTTCAGTTCGACATCTTCTCGCGCGGGCGCGCGGGCGCCGGATTGCAGAACCTGGCGATGGTCAACCCGCCGCTCTGGTTCATGGAAGGGCTCGCCGAGTACTTCTCGATCGGCGACACGCATCCGTGGACCGATGCGTGGGTGCGCGATGCCGTGACCAATAATGCGCTCCCCACCATCGCACAGATGACGGAGCGCCCTGACAAGTATTTCCCGTATCGGTACGGGTTGTCGGTGTGGCAGTACGTCGGCGCGCGCTGGGGTGACGAGGTCATCGGCGAAATCATGAACGCCGTGCCCAGCCTTGGCATCGACCGGGCCTTCCGTCGTGAAATCGGCCTCTCCCTCGACGAACTCAGCGCCGAGTGGAAGCAGGCCATGCAGAACAAGTATCTGCCCACCGTGGCCGAACTGCAGCGTCCGCGCAGCTTCGCCGAGCCGCTGCTCTCGCAGAAGCGCTCCGGCAGCATTTCCAGCCTGTTCGTGGCCCCCGCGCTCTCCGACGACGGCAAGTACATCACGTACATCGCCTACGGCAGCTTCCTGCGCGGGGAAGTGTTCCCCGACATGTATCTGGCCAACGCCGAGACGGGCAAGCGCATTGCGCGCCTCGTCAAGACGACCACCAATCCCGACTACGAGCAGCTGCGCTACATCTACTCGCAGCCCTCGTTTTCGCCCGACGCCAAGATGCTGGCCTTCACCGGCCAGAGTGGCGGACGCGACGTGCTGTACGTGATGGACGTGAAGACGCGGAGGATCCTGAAGAAGTTCGATTTCGAACTCGATCAGGTGTTGAGCCCGAGTTTCTCGCCCGACGGGCGTCGCATCGTGTTCAGCGGCATGCGGCACGGGTCCAGCGATCTCTACATTGCCTCGCTCGACACCGACGGGTATACGCAGGTCACGAAGGATCCCTACGGCGATCTCCAGCCGCAGTGGTCGCCCGACGGCCGCACGATCGCCTTCACCAGCGACCGCGGCGACGACACCGACCTCGAGATCCTGAAGATCGGGAAGTGGAAGCTGTCGCTGCTCGATCTCGAGACGCAGAAGGTCACCGTGGTCGAGGGACAAGGCGGAAAGAGTCTCAATCCGCAGTGGGGCCCCGACGGCAAGTCGCTGGCGTACATCACCGACCGCACGGGGATCGCCAACATCTTTCTGTACGACCTCGAATCGAAGCAGCACTACCAACTCACGAACGTGCTGGGTGCGGTGACGGCGGTGGCCGAACAGTCGCCCGCGATCACGTGGGCGCGCGGCGCCGACGTGCTGGCCTTCGTGTACTACGAAAAGACCGACCACGCGATCTGGAAGATCAAGAATCCGCGGTCGCTGAAGAAGGACCCGTATCGCGATCCGGTGGTGGTGGCCCAAGGGCGCGTGCTCGGTGGCGCGCCGACCACGCCAGTCGCCGGGCCGGTCACACCAGTCAAGGTCGATCCCACGGCACATCTGACGCGCGCTACACTCACCGACACCGCGGCCGCCCGGCAGTCGTTTTATCGGCCCACCGTCGGCGTGTCGGCGCGCGCGTCCGACGACCTGCCGGTGTCCGTGGCCGCGCGTCTCGCGGAAGCGGTGAGCGTGCGTGCGTTGTTGGACAGTTTCGACTTCAATCTCCCCGACTCCACCAAGTTCCGTGATTACCGCTATCGGGCGCGTCTTACGCCGGAGTACGTCGCGCAGCCCTCGATCGGCTATCAGCAAGGCGGCTTCGGTCAAGGCACCTTCGGTGGCACCACGGTCGTCCTCAGCGATCTGCTCGGCGATCGTCGACTCGCGCTCTCGGGCGCGATCAATGGGCAGCTCAGCGACGCGCAAGTCTTCGTGGGCTACACCAGTCTCGGGAAACGCCTGCAGTACACCACCGGGGTAATTCAACAGCCGATCTACCTGCTGTCGAATTACATCCAGGAACCGCTCGGCAACGACCAGTTTTCGGAATCGCAGGAAATCACGCGGCTCGTCGTGCGGCAGGTGTTCGCCGCCGGCCTGTACCCACTGAATCGCTTCACGCGATTCGAGCTGGGCGCGCGCTTCCAGAACATCGATCAGCAGGTCTTCCCGTTCACACGCTTGGTGGACTACCAGCAAGGATACGCCACCGGCTTCGAGCGCGGCCCCACCCGCAACGTGGCGTCGGCCAACACGATCTCGCCGTATCTGGCCTTCGTGACCGACAACACCCTGTACGGGTACACGGGGCCGATTTCGGGGCGCCGTCTGCGCCTTGAAGTGGAGCCGAGCGTGGGCACGTGGAAATGGACCGAGTATCTGGCCGACATTCGCGGCTACTACCCGATCCTGTTCAACTACGTCACCTTCGCGACCCGGCTCACCACCAGCATGTCGGTGGGTCGCGACGAGCTGCGTTTCCCGAAGTGGATCGCTCGTCCCGACTTCATCCGCGGCTACAATCGCGAGGACCTCGGCTCGATCAGCTGCACCGGCCTGCCCACCGACGACGGCTCGTCCTGCAATTCGGTCGAGCTCATCGGCAGCCGCGTTGCCTTTGCCAACGCCGAACTGCGCTTCCCGATCATCCGGAGCTTCGGTAGCGGTCGCCTGCCGATCGGACTCCCCCCCATCGACGGCCTCTTCTTCTACGACGCCGGCGTGGCGTGGTCGAAGGGCCAGCAGGTCGTCGCCAGCCGCCCCGAGGGATACGACTTCTCGCGTCAGCGGGCGTTGCTGCAGAGCTACGGCTTCGGCGTGCGCCTGAACCTGTTCAACATCGCGATCGTTCGCTGGGACTGGGCGGTGCCGATCAGCCGCCCGGGCACGAAGGGCTTCGGGACTTGGTTCTTCGGCGCCAACTACTGAGCCACCCCTCGTCCGAACCACGGTGAAGAACAAGGGGGGACGATAGGGGATTTCCCCTGCCGTCCCCCCTCCCTGCTCCCGCCTCTGACAGGTAGGTTTCCCCTGTGCGCACGCTTCTTGTGACGGCGTTCGTGCTCCTCGCGTGCGGTGTTGCCGGCGGCTGTGCCGATCGCTCGTCCCGCCCCTCCGGAGCCGACGCCACTCCCAGTATTCCTGGTGGGCCTGACCCGATCGTGTTGCGCGTCTCGCGCGACGGCGGTGTGATGAGCGCTACCCGCTATCCGAATCTCGATGCCACACTGTGGCGATCGAGCGCCCGGGTCCCGGCCCTCGATCGTATCATCGTGTTTGGTGCCGAAGATGGATACCTCGCCGCGGTCGACACCGGCGGTGCGCCAGTCCGCATCGATGTCCGCCTGGGCACGGTGACGACCTTTCGCACCGACGACGTGGCCGTGGCCTCGTCGGCCGACGGCGGCGCGATCTACGCGCTCACCACCGACGGTGAGATCACCCGCTACACGCCGAGCGGCGGCGACTGGCGCTTCACGCCTCGCCTGCCGGCGCACGCGCTGTATGCACAGGCCGATGGCTCCTTGATCGTGGCGGGTGCCAAGAACGACCGCGCGATCGTGTGGCGCGTGCGTCCTCCCGGGCAGGACGTCACCGATAGTTTGTCGTTCGACATCGGCGGCAACGAGGCCACGTTGCGCAAATCGCTCGGCGCCACCGCCGGCGCCGTCGGCGATCGCATCTTCTTCGGCGGGAACGAAGAAGTCATTGCTGTGCGGACCCGTGATCTCGCCAAAGCGCTCGAAGTGGACGTCGGCGATCCGGTCACCGCGATCGCCGCCACCCCGAGCGGTGACCGCCTGTTCGTGGCGATCGAGGACGAAGAACTGCTCCGCGTCGTCGATCGGTTCGAGGAAGACGTGAAGGGCAAGATCGCGCTCCCCGGCGTCCCGCGGGCCCTCCGCATGGACCCGTTGGGTCGCGTGCTCCTCGCGCGTGGCGGTGCCGACTCGGTGTATGTGATCAGTCTCGGCAGCGACGCCGTCATCGGCGTGGTGCGGAGCGCGTGGCGCGGCGATCTGCCGCTGGTATTGCCCGACGGGGCGATTGCCACCACGCGTGGCGAGGACGTCGTCTTCGCGCATCCGTCGTCGCTGGCGGACATGCGGACCGTGGTCGGCGGCGCGCGTCAGTTCTGGTACACGTTGCGCTGGAACGGCTTCCGCCCGCGCGCCGCTGGCCTCGATCAACCCGTACAGTTCCGCACCAGTGCGCCACGCGACTCGGTGGACTATGCCGACCGTGCCGCGGTACGCGACATCGCGCGCGACAGCACCCGCGACAGCGCGCGCGACAGCACGCGCGACAGCACCCGCCGTGACACCGCCACCACCTCGTTGTCATTCACCGTATCGTTCGCGGCCGTGCTCGATGAGAAGCAGGCGCGTCAGGTCGCGTCGCGCATTCGTGTGGACGGCGAAACGCCGCGCGTCACGACGTCCGATCGTGCAGGGAAAACCTTGTATCGCGTCGTGCTCGGTCCGTATCCAACGCGAGCCGACGCCGATCGCGTCGGCAAGGCGTCGGGACAGAGCTACTGGATCTTCGAGGGGGCACCATGACGCTGCTCAGTCTGGCTGAATCGTGGGAGGCGGAGGGTCGCCGCTTGGCGCCTCTGCTCGACGGCCTGTGCTCGGTCGTGATCGCCTCCACCGACCCCGCGTTGGCGACGTCGGTGGCGCTTGGCGTCGCGCGGGCACAGGGGCAGCACAGACGCGTGGCCGTGGCCGACTTGATCGGCGAGGCACCGGCCATCGAGGCACTGCTCACCAGCGATGATCCACACGGCATCTCCGACAGCTTTCTGTACGGGGTGTCACTCAACAAGATCGCGCAGCGAATGGCCGGCGCCGACCACGTCTTCCTGATGCCTAGCGGCACGGAAGCCGTGGCGCACGCTGCGGTCTATGCGAACGATCGATGGCGCCGTCTCGCCGCCGGCTTCTTTCAGGTCGGGGCGCTGCTGGTCGTCGTCGCGGATCCCGCTACGCCCGGCTTCGCCGACTTGTGCGCCTATGTGGGCGCGCTGATGCCGGTCGGTGACATCGAATTCCCCGCCCCGTCGGGTGTGCCAGTCATCGCGCCGCCCGAACCGCCCAAGCCCGAACCGCCCAAGCCCGAACCGCTGGCGCATGCGCCTCGGCCGAACGAGGCGCGTGCGCGTGCCGCCGCGGCCGAAGACGAGTCGAGCCGCCGACGTCGCATGATTGCGATCATCTCCGTCCTCGGTGCGATCGCCGTCGCCGGCGGCGCGTTCTGGCCGCAGATAATGGCGCGCCTCCCGGCGCCGGTCGCGGCACTCATGACGGGTGAGCAGCGGGTGCCCGACAGCACGGCCGTCGTCGTGCCGCCGACACCGATGGACACCTCGATGCGCGGCGACAGCGCGAAGCGGGATGCGCTGCGGCCCGACTCCACCGGCGTCATCATTCCCGCACCCGACAGCGCGGCTCCGGTCGGTCCGCCGCTCACCGTGGAGAACGCCGCCGACTCGGCCGTCGCATCACGGTATGCCGTGTACTTTGCCACGGCCAACACGCGCGCCGCGGCCATGCCCGACGCGCGCGTGCGGGCACTCGACGCGGTCGCGCTCTCGCCGGTGGCAGATGGCAACGAACAGTGGTTCCGCGTCACGGTGGGGGCATCCGAGACGCGTGCGCAGGCCGAGTCGCTGCTCACGACGCTGCGTACGCGGAGAATTATTGGATCGGGGAGCATCGTGTCGGTGCCGTATGCGTTGCGTCTCGCACGGAACGTCACGCCGACGTTGGTCCCTACGCAACTCGCCGAGCTGGCGAATCGCGGCATCATCGCGTATGCGCTGCTGCAGCCTGATGGCAGCGCGACGGTGTATACCGGCGCGTTCGAATCGCCGATGCAAGCGACCCTGCTTGCGGATTCTTTGCGCGCCCTGCGCGTCGCGCCTGTGTTGGTTTATCGAACTGGGAGAGCGTTCTAGTGCGTTTGACGAAGCTCGAGGTCCATGGCTTCAAGGCCTTTGCCGATCACTTGGAGTTTGTGTTCGAAAAAGGTGTGACGGCCATCGTCGGCCCCAACGGCAGCGGCAAATCGAATGTATCCGATGCCGTCCGGTGGGTACTGGGCGAGCAGCGTGCGCGCGCCATGCGCGGCGCGAAGATGGAAGACGTGATCTTCCACGGGTCGTCGGCACGGAAAGCCGTGAACATGGCCGAAGTGTCGCTCCATTTCGACAACACCGAAGGCGAACTCCCGGTCCCGTTCAAGGAGGTCGTCATCACGCGGCGCCTGCTGCGCTCAGGAGAAAGCGAATATCTCCTGAATCGCGCGCCGTGTCGTTTACGTGACATTCAGGACCTGGTGCGTGGCACCGGACTCGGCGCCGATTCCGGCGTCGTCATCGAAAGCAAGATGATCGATGCCCTGCTCTCCGACCGCCCCGATGAGCGTCGTGAGCTGTTCGAGGAGGCCGCTGGTGTCGGCCTGTATCGCGACCGACGCCGCAGTGCCGAGCGCCGTCTCGAGGAGACGACGGTCGACTTGGCGCGCCTCGACGACTTGATCAACGAGGTGCAGAGCCAGGTGCGTTCGCTGGCGCGCCAGCGTCGACGCGCCGAGCGGCACGCCGAGTTGACGGCCCGTCGGTTTCAGGTCGAGATCTCGCTGGCCACCCGCGAGATGGCAGCGTGGCGCGAGGAACTCGCGGCGCTCGACGGCCGCCTGGAAGCGTTGCAGCTGGACGTCCCTGGTGGTGAAGCCGCCATCGCGCAAGCCGAACTGTTGCGCGAGCAGGCGCATGGGGCGCGCGCCGCCGCCGAAGCCAGTCGTCTCGAACTCGCCCGCCTCTCCACCGAGCAGCGCGACAAGACACAGAAGCTCGAGCGTGAACTCGCCGTCAGCGAGGAGCGTCAGCGCAGCACGACCATGCGCAAGCAGCGCGCGGAAGAAGAGCGGAAGGAGAACGAAGCCTTCGGCCGTCGCTTGCGCGAAGATCGTGAGCGCGCCATCGGTGACCGCACCACCCTCGAAAAAGAACTGACCGACGCCGGTGAATCGCTGCAGGAGCGCCTCGCCGCCGAGCAGACCACGCGGGAAGCGGTACAACAGGCACGTGCGGTGCTCGAGCAGCTCGAACGGCAGGTGCGCGAACATCGCGACCAGGCCCGTCGCATCGAACTCGATCGCGATGGCGCGTCGCGCGAACATCTCGAAACGCAGAACCGTCGTGAAGCGCTCGACATCGAGCGTCAGCAACTGGCCGACGCGCTCGACGTCACCGAACGCGAGTTGATCGCCGCGCGCGAGCAGGTGTCGATCACGCAGGCTAATGCGCAGGAGGCCCTGCACGCCCTGGAAGGCGCGCGGTTGGCCGCCGCCACCTCGCGGACCGCCGATGCCGAGTCGCGCAGTGCGCTGGCCAGCGCGGTGCAGTCGCGCACGGCACTCGAAGGCCGCTTGAACGCGCTCGCCGCGCTCGAGCGTGAACGCGTGGGGCTGGCCCCGTCGGCCGCTAAGCTTCTCAAGGAACGCGAGCGCTTCGGCGACGGTGCCGTGCTCGGACCACTGACCGACTTCCTCACCGCCGATGGCGATGCCGCGAAACTTGTGGAGCGCTACCTCGGCGCCACGATGCACGCGATCGTCGTACGTGATGCGGAGGCCGCGGCGGCGGTGCGCCGTTGGCACGCCGACACGCAGCCCGGGCCGCTGCTGTTGTTGCCGCTCGATGTCATCACTGATCTCGGTGCCGACGCCGACGCCCTCGCCGGCAGCGTGCAGTCGTCAGGCGCGGCGTCGCGTTGGGTACGCGCCTTGTTGGGTAAGGTGCGAGCGATTGACAGCGGTGAAGCGTTCATCGACGAACGCGGTGCCGTGTTCCTGCCCGGCACGGCTACGGGCCCGGGCCCGCTGCAGCGCCGCGCCGAGATCACGCGCCTCGAGTCGGATCTCGCCGCCGCCGATGCGCGCCGCGATGAATGCCTGATGGCGGCCGAAGCGGCGCGCCTGGCGCTCGGTGAGGCCGAGCGTACGCAACAGGCCGCGACAGAAACGTCCAATCGCGCGCAGCAGGAGTCGCGCCGCGCGGCCGATGTGCAGCAGGAAGTCGAACGCCGTCGCGAGCGCGCCGAGCGTGAGCTGCAGCAGTCGAGCGCGCTGGCCGAACGGTTGCTCTCCCGTCTCGAGGAGCTAGACTCCCGCACGAAGCAGCTGGCCCAGCAGGCCGACGCATTGCACGCGCGCGCGGGTGAGGCCGACGCCGACATTACCGACGCGCGCGAAGCGATGTCGGTGGCCGAGCGCGATCAAGAGCAGGCGCGCGAGGCGCGCGCCACGTGGCAGGTCGCGCAGGCGCAGGCGCAAGCGCGCTTGTCAGTCGCGATCGATCGCGAAAAGCGCTTGAACGAAGAGGACTCCACCGCGGCGGCTCGTCTCGAGTCGCTGGCGCGCGAGCTCACCAACCTGTCCGAAGCGGACCAGAATCTGGCCCAGCAGCTCGACGGGTGGCGCTCCGAACTGGAAACGGAACAGAAAACGCTCGCGGACGCCGACGCGCGCTTGGCCGACGCCGAGCGGGCGGTAGCCGCTGCCAACGGGGCGCTCGACGACGCCGAGCGCCTGCTCGACGAGGCTCGCCGCCGGGCCTTGGCCCTGGGCGAACAGCTGCACGGTGCGCAGCTGCGTCACACCGAACTGTCGGGTCGCCGCGAAGCGATCCGCCAGCGTCTCGAAACCGAGTGGCGCCGCACACTCGAGGATCTGCTGGCCGGGTTCGAAGAGCTCGAGCTTGAGACGGAGGAGTTGCGCGCCGAGGCGAAGCAGCTGCGTGAGTCACTCGACGAGTTGGGCGCGGTCAACCCGCTCGCGATCGAGGAGCACGAGGAAGAGCAGCGCCGCCTCGAGTTCCTGACCGGGCAGCGCAACGATCTCGTGGCCGCCAAGCAGTCGTTGCATCAGGCCATCCGCGAAATCGACAGCACGGCGCGTGAGCTGTTCCTGGCTACCTTCTCGCAGGTTCGCGAAAACTTTCGTCAGATCTTCCTGCGCATGTTCGGTGGTGGCGAGTGCGATCTTCGACTCGAAAACCCCGATTCGCCGCTCGACTGCGACATTGAGATTCACGCGTCGCCGCGCGGCAAGAAGACGCAGCGTATTCACCTGCTCTCCAGTGGTGAGCGCGCGCTCGTCGCGCTATCGCTCCTGTTCGGCATCTTCCTGACCAAGCCGAGCCCCTTCTGTCTCATGGACGAAGTGGACGCGCCGCTCGACGATCAGAACATCGGCCGTTTCGTGAAGATGTTGAATGACTTCAAGTCGCGGACGCAGTTCATCGTGATCACGCACAACCCGCGCACCACGTCGGAAGCCGCCGACGCGGTGTACGGCGTAACGATGCAGGAGCCCGGCGTATCGTCGATCGTGAGCGTGCGCCTGCGCGGTGGACAGCAGGTGGACGAAACCGTGGTGCCCGACGACGGAGTCGCCGGCGAGATCGGGGGTGATGACGCCTCTGACGATGATTCAGGCGACGCGCTCAGTGACGCGCCAGACGACGTGGTCGACGCCGACGAGGATTCTGCCGCAGAACCGTCGCCGGCGTGATTGCCGTCGCGCAGCGGCGTTGGTGGGGCGCCGCGGTGCTGTGCGGCGGTGCCGCCCTGGCGGCCCTGCCCCGGACACTCCCGGGGCAGACCGTGACCGTGGACGGGCCGGCCACCGTGGTGTTACCAACCCTCACGCCGTCGCTGGTGGTGCGGGCGCTCGGCTTCACGAACGTGCGGCCACTCCGCGTGCGCGTGCAAATCGCGACGTCGGTGGATTTCGGCACGGCATCGATCGCGGTGGATTCGGCATTCACCACGTCAGACACGACCATCGCCGTGCAGATCACGCGCGCGCTGCCCAGCGAGGGCACCATCTACTGGCGTGCCAGCGTGCAGGGCACGTCAGGCGCTGCTGCTGAATCGCCGATCACGGGTCCACGTACCGTGCCGGCGTGGCTCACACTCATCACGCCGAACTCGCCGACGGGTGACATTTTCGATATCCGCCGACCGTTGTTTGTATGGAAGAGCGCGCGGATCACGCCCGCGACCGGTACGTGGAAGTACACCGTGGAAATCACGAACGGGGGACGCACAGAACAGGCGACCGCCGGCATCTCCGACACGACGTTCCGCGCCGCGTCCAACTTGCAGGCCAATACGTCATACCGCTGGAGCGTGCGTGCCACGCTCCCCAACGGCGAGACGGTGCGCGTGGCCAGCCTTGCCTCGTTTCTGATCGTTGATCCGCCGCTGCCGACCACCACGATTCTCTATCAAAACTTTCCGAACCCGTTTCCGTCGGCCACCGCGTTCAGCACCTGCTTCTGGTTCGACGTAGGGGAGCCTGGCGGGACCGTGTTGCTCGACGTGCTCGACCTACGCGGCAACGTGGTACGCACGATCGTGCCCGCACTCGATGGCGTGACGCAGTTCGCCGCCGGGCGGTACGGTCGTGGCGCGCCGGGCGCCGGCCGCAACTGTGACAATCGCTTCGTGTGGGACGGCACGGCCAGCGATGGGCGCACCGTCGCCCCGGGCGTATACGTCGCGCGCTTCCGCAGTGGAACCGGTGCCCCGACGTTCCGACGGATCCTGTTCAAGGGACGATGACGATGCCATCGACCGGTCGCCGGTTGTGAGGCTCACGACGGTGGGCACCGGCACGGCGGCCCCACACGCCACGCGGGTGAGTGCGGCGCATCTGGTGGAATGCGGCGACGGCCCGGCCGGCGTGCGACTCCTGCTCGACTGCGGCAGTGGAGCCGGACATCGCATGGCCTCCCTTGGCATCGCGTGGCAGACGATTACCCACGTCGCCATCACGCACTTCCATGCCGACCACATCGCCGACCTCCCGCTGTTGCTGATGGGCTGGCGGTGGGGGCAGCTGCCGCCGCGGAGCGCCCCGGTCACGCTGTACGGGCCTCCGGGTACGGGCGCCCTCATCGAGCGCATGGCCGGCGTGTACGGGGCCTGGATGCTGGCCCCCGGCTTTCCGTTCACGGTCCGGGAGCTCGAGCCCCATGAAATCGTCAAGGTCGGTGAACATGTGGCGCTGACGGCGCTGCCGGTACCACATACCGCAGAGAGCGTAGCATATTCCGTGCATGACGGGGAGCGCCGTCTCGTGTACACCGGTGATACCGGCGTCAGCGAGGCGCTCGGCGTGTGGTCGGCCGGATGCGACCTGCTGTTGACCGAGTGTTCGTTGCCCGAGAGGATGGCCATTCGCGAGCACCTGACACCGCGACAGGCCGGACAGCTGGCGGCACGCGCTGGTGCACGGCGACTCGTGTTGACGCATTTTTATCCGCCGGTAGAAACCGTGAACATTCTTGGTGAAGTGGCGGAGTCCTACACTGGCCCGACGGTGCTGGCGACCGACGGCTGGTCCATCGAATTCTGAGGACGTGACATGCTGGTCGTAATGCAGCCCAACGCGAGCGCCGCCGACATCGACAAGGTCTGCGACGAGATCGTGCGACAGGGCTTCAAGCCCCTCCCCATGCCGGGCGCAGTACGCACGGCGATCGGTCTCCTGGGCGACGACGCGCAGGTGGATTGGTCGTACATCGAGGGGCTCCCCGGCGTTGCGAACGTGCTCATCGTGCAGAAGCCGTATCGTCAGGCGTCGCGCGAATGGAAGAACGACAATACGATTGTCGAGATCGTGCCAGGCGTGCGCGTGGGCGGCAGCGATGTCGTGGTATTCGCCGGTCCGTGCTCCGTAGAGAGCGAGGCGCAGATTCTAGCGTCGGCTCATGCGGTGCGGACAGCTGGAGCGCATGCACTGCGCGGCGGTGCCTTCAAGCCGCGCTCATCGCCCTATGCGTTCCAGGGGCTTGGCCTCGAGGGGCTCAAGCTGTTGGCGCTCGCCCGAAACGAAACCGGGCTCGCCATCGTGACGGAAGCGATGGACGAGCGTGGCGCTGACATGGTCGCTGAGTATGCCGACTGCATTCAGATCGGCGCGCGCAACATGCAGAACTATTCGCTGCTGCGTCATGTGGGCAAGCTCGGCAAGCCGGTGCTCCTCAAGCGCGGTATGGCCGCCACGATCAACGACCTGCTGCTCAGCGCCGAATACGTATTGTCCGAAGGCAACCCGAATGTGATTCTCTGCGAGCGTGGGGTACGCACCTTCGACAGCGCCACACGGAATCTCTTCGATCTCACGGCAATCCCGGTTGTGCAGAAGTTGTCGCACTTGCCGATCATGGCCGACCCGAGCCACGGCACGGGGCTGCGCGACAAGGTCACCCCGATGGCGCGCGCCGCGGTCGCGGCGGGTGCCGACGGGATCCTCGTGGAAGTGCATCCCACGCCGGACAAAGCGCTCTCCGATGGTGCGCAGTCGCTGTATCCGGAGCAGTTCACGGAGCTCGTTCGGCAGCTGCGCCTGATCGCCGGCGCGATTGACCGACAGCTTGCTCCCACCCCGGAACGGTGACGCGCAGTCCCAGAGGACGTTCGGCCGATGCCCCACGACAGGCACCTGCTCTGCCCCCGGGGGTAATCAGTCCCATGACTCACATGAATCGTATTTCGGTCCGCACGATCGCTCTGGTCGCCATGGCCCTGCCCGCGTTCGCGCCGCTCTCGGCGCAGACGATCGCAGACGCCGAAGCGGCCTACGCGCGGGTGGCGAAGTCGTGGTCCACGACGCGCACCCTGCAGGCGAACTTCGATCAGAGGATCACGAACCCCATCCTCGGTCGCACCGTCTCCTCCCGCGGGGTGTTCGTGCAGGAGCGGCCGAATCGCGTATCGATTACGTTCACCGAGCCGGCTGGCGATCGCATTGTCGGAGACGGCAAGAGCCTGTGGGTCTATCTGCCCAGCAGCACGCCCGGCCAGGTGCTGAAGCTTCCCGCCGACGCCGACGGTGCCATCGTGGCCGACCTGCTGGGACAGTTGCTCGACACCCCGCGCCGCGCCTTCACGATCACGGGCGGTGAAAGCATGCCCATCGATGGGCGCAGCACCCGTCGCGTCCAGCTGGTGCCGAAGAGTCCGAGCGCGGTGCCGTTCAGCAAGGCCGTACTCTGGCTCGACGACAAGGAAGCGCGCCCTGTGCGGGTGCAGGTGCTCGATCAGCAGGGAGTCGATCGTACCATCACGCTGACCAGCTGGTCGCCCGATGCGGTGCTGCCGACGGACGCGTTCACGTTTATCACGCCCAAAGGCGTGAAGGTCTCAACGAAGATCCCCGGCAGTCGCTAAGGCGCCGCGCTAGCGAATCACCGAGGGGACGTCGACCGCGCGCTTCTCGAGCTTCGAGAACACCTCACGAGGGCTGCGCGCGCCCTGCAACA
Source organism: uncultured Gemmatimonadota bacterium (assembly GCA_903900795.1). GTDB lineage: Bacteria > Gemmatimonadota > Gemmatimonadetes > Gemmatimonadales > Gemmatimonadaceae > Gemmatimonas. Next base: position 20,013 of record CAIUOO010000333.1, read on the forward strand.
GCTCCATCGCCAGCTGCAACGTACTGTCGTCCTGTGTGCGACGCAGGAAATCAGCGTCGGCGCCGAAGGCCACGCGCGTCATTTCGTAGCCAAGCGAACGCGAGATCCAGGGCGTGGCGCTATCGAAGACGGCACGCGGTGGTGCCACGCCGCGGCCCACCAGATCGGCATAGAGCGCGTCCAGCATCACCGGCGTGACCGGATCACCCGGTCCGTTCATCTTGCGCTTCTGCGCCTGCGCCTCCTTCGCGAGCGCATCGCGATAGGCGCCGGCATTCTTTCCCATCGCCCGGGCCAACGACTGCACCTGCAGCGGCGTCGTCGTATCGCCGGCGATGACGTCGGGCGTAATGCCACCGCCGCCAAACACGGTGCGCCCGGCATCCGTGCGAAAGCGCGGGCGAATCGTATCGGGCAATGATCCTACGGCGCTGGCGTCGAACTCGGCCTCCTGATCTGGCGGCGCCGGGCGATTGATACTCCGTCCCACGGGCGTGTACCACCGCGCCGTGGTCAAACGCAACGCGCCACCGCTCGAGAGTGGATACACGTTTTGTGCACTGCCCTTCCCGAACGATGTCACGCCGAGCACGATAGCGCGATCATGATCCTGTAGCGCACCCGCCACGATCTCCGACGCACTGGCACTGGCGCGATCGACGAGCACCGCCAGTGGTAACGTGGGCCAGCGCTGCGGCTGGCTGTCCGTGAACACCTGCGGCTGCGAGCCAGGGCGCGCGCGCAGTTGTACGATGCTCTGCCCGCGATCGAGGAACAGCTCGGCCACGGCGACGCCCTGCTCAAGCAGACCACCGGGATTTCCGCGCAAATCCATCACCAGCGAACGGGCTCCGAGTTTGACGACGGAATCCACGGCGTGACTCAGCTCCTCCGCGGTCTGCGCGCTGAACACGTTCACGTCCACATAGCCAACCCCATTCTGCATCAGCTGCACCCGCTGCACGGCACGCAGATGCACCTTGTCTCGGGTCAACGTGAAATTCACGCGTGCGTCGCCGCGCTCCACGGTGAAAGTGACGCTTGACCCCGGCGGTCCGCGCATCGCCTTCGACGTTTCATCGCGCGACCAACCACGCGTGGATTCCTTCCCGACCAGCACGAGGCGATCGCCGACCAGCACCCCGGCTCGTTCTGACGGACCGTCTACGATCGGCTCGATGACCACCGGCCAGCCATCGCGAATATCGATCTGCAAACCGACGCCGGCATACGTGCCGCTGATTTGCTCATTCAGACGGCGCAGACGGTCTTCGGCCAGATACGACGTGTACGGATCCTTCAGTTCGCGCAGCAAGCCGACAACGGCCTTGTCGTAGATCGCGCTACCATCGAGCGAGTCCACATATTTCTTTGCCACCGCGGCAACGACCTGATCGAAGAGGCGCGCGCCACCGAGCGGCGCACGCGTCGGCAGCGTGGCCGCGGCGAGATCACGTCCCGCCCACCAGCCGCCAAGCGACAGCAGCCCTACAAAGAACACGGCCGCGGCAATCGCGCGCGAGCGGCGACGCGCGACCCGCGGCGTATCCGGCAGTTGCTCAGCCATGGGTCACCTCGACCATAGGCGACGGACGCGTCACCGGCACCTCAGAAAAACGATGAGGCCAGCGCGTGGCCAAGGCCGCCAGACAACGCGCCGTCACCACGTCGGCGTCGCCATCGGCATCGACGGCAACCACCGGGCCGATCTCGGGATGCTGCGACTGCCACGCGGGCTGCACCGCGTCGTCGAACGCCGCGCGCACGCGACGATGAAACGCGTCATCCTCACGTTCCATGCGATCAGCGCTACCGCGCGCGTGCATCCGCGCCATCGACTCCTCGAGCGGTAACGCCAAGAGGAGCGTGAGGTCTGGCGCCAAGACACCGGTGGCGAAGGCATTCACCTCGCGCAGGGCCGCGAGGGACAATGCGCGGCCGCGCCCCTGATACGCGTATGTCGACAACAGGAACCGATCGACCAGCACGACCGCACCACGCTGGAGCGCCGGCGTGATGACCTCGCGCACCAGCTGCGCGCGCGACGCAGCAAACAGCAGCGCTTCGGTCTCGGGCGTGAGCGCCGACTGGGGATCGAGCAATACGGTGCGCAACGCATCACCAGCCGGCGTACCACCGGGCTCGCGCAACGCCACCACATCGTGACCGGCCGCGGAGAGCCAGTCGGCCAGCCGACGCCACTGCGTCGTCTTGCCGACCCCCTCGCCGCCCTCCAAGACCACAAAGCAGCCGCCGGTCGTGCCCGACATGGCAGACCGGTCAGCCAAGGATGATGGAGCTGGTGGCGCCAGTACGAATGCCGTCGGCGATCCACTGATTCACACGCAGCATCAGCTTGTCGAAATTATCCTGCGCCGAGATCGCGGCCTGGTAGGCGCTGTTGACCTGGACCTGCTGCAGCAGCGTATCGAGCTGCTGTTCCATCTCGGGCGTCGGCTCCTCGCCGCGATCGATCATCGCCTGCGCATCCTGACGGATCTTCTCCATCTGCCGCAGCACCGTGCTCGCCTCGCGGTCGTTGTTCAACGCCTCGCTGCTACGCTTCACCGCCTTGTACTCTTCACTTTGACCGATCGTGCGGCCAAGGTCCTTCGCCTTGCTTTCAAGCATGGAATCGGCCTCCTCGGCCGAGTGAACGCAATTGAGTGAGATTTACGCCGGCGCATGCTGCGCGAGCACCACGCGTTCGCGACCAGTCAAGTCGCGCACCACCTGTACCTGCTGATACCCCGCCATCGTTGCCAGAGCGGCGGTCCGTTGCGCGCGTCGGGCATCGACCTCGAACACTACCCAGCCAAAGGGCTCCAGCAGCTCGTGTGCGCCCGCCAGCATGGCCGCATAACGGGCCATGCCCTCATCGGCCGCGACCAGCGCCACCGTCGGCTCCCAGTCCCGCACACTGCGCGGGAGGGTGGCCGCTTCGTTGTACGCAATGTAGGGCGGATTGGACACAATGACACGGGCCCGGACGCCGTGGAGCGGGGCCAGATCGGCCCCCTGCCGAAACTCCACCGGTGCCGCCTCGGGATCGGCCGCCACCACCTGCGCCGCGTTTGCAGCGGCCACGGCCAGCGCGTCGTCGGAGAGGTCGGTTGCGATGACCCGCGCGAACCGACCCTCGGTGGCAAGGCTCAGGGCGATGGCGCCGGATCCGGTCCCGATATCGACGGCGATCCCGCCCGGGTGGCTCGCGGTGAGCCGCAGCGCCTCACCGACCACGATTTCCGTTTCCGGACGCGGAATGAGCACCCGCCGGTCCACCTTGAGTACGAGGTGCCGGAACGGCGCCGTACCCACGCAGTAGGCCATCGGCTCCCCGGCGGCCCGTCGTCTCGCGGCGACCTCGATGCGCTCCTGAGCGGCGGCCGGTACGCGATCGCCGACCGAGAGCAGCCGACCGAGCTCGCCCGGTGCCACATCCAGCACCGCCGCCATCAGCCAGCGGGCCTCGCGGTCGGCCTCGGCTTGGGCCTCCGCCTCGGACAGTGCGCCCCCGTCAGCGCGGGCCTCCAGCGCCAGCGCCGGCGATTCCAGCAGCCGCCACGAGGCGTCATGCAGCACGTCGCGCAGCAGGCGAGCGTCCTCAGCCACTCAGGCTCTCTTCCGCGTTCGCCAGCGCGATCGCTTCGAGGAACGGTCCCAGATCGCCGTCGAGCACGCGGTCGATGTCATACAGCGTGACGCCCACGCGATGATCGGTCACGCGGCCCTGCGGAAAGTTGTAGGTACGGATCTTGGCCGACCGGTCACCGGTGGACACCTGCGATTTCCGCATGCGCGACCGCTCCGCTTCCTGCTCCGACAACCGGAGATCGAGCAACCGCGCGCGGAGCACTTCCATGCCTTTGGCCTTGTTCTGCAGCTGCGACTTCTGGTCCTGCTGCGACACGACCAGGCCGGTCGGGATGTGCGTGATGCGCACGGCCGAGTCGGTGGTATTCACGCTCTGCCCGCCGGGGCCCGACGAGCGGAACACGTCGATGCGCAAATCCTTGTCTTCGATTTTGACGTCGACTTCTTCAGCTTCCGGGAGCACCGCCACCGTAGCCGCCGACGTGTGAATGCGGCCCTGCGATTCCGTGGCCGGAACGCGCTGCACGCGGTGCACGCCCGACTCCCAGCGCAGCATGCCGAACGCCCCGTCGCCGATCACCTTGAACACAGCTTCCTTCACGCCGCCGAGCGTGCCGTCGGAGTAGGAGATGCCTTCGATGCGCCACCCTTTCCGCTCGATGAAGCGGGTGTACATGCGCAGCAGGTCGGCGGCGAACAGGGCCGCCTCATCACCGCCGGTGCCGGCGCGCAGTTCGAAGATGGCCGGGCGATCGTCGAGCGGGTCGCGCGGAATGAGTAGCGGCAACAGCGCCTTTTCCAGCGCGGTGCACTCGGCTTCGAGCCGCTCGACCTCGGCTCGGGCTTCCGCGACAAAGTCGGCGTCGTCACCATTGGCCATTTCACGGGCGTCGGCGAGTTCCGCCTCGGCCTTGGTGTAGCGGTTCACTTTTTGAACGACTTCGGCCAGGCGATGATGCTCGCGACCAAGTGCAGCCAGCCGCGGCGCGTCTTTCACCGTTTCCGGATCGGCCAGCAGCTGTTCCACTTCGGTGGCGCGACGCAGCGCATCGGCCATGCGGTCGCGAAGATGGGTCAGCATTGAGGAGAGGTGCTCGAGTTCGGAAGTCTTTGTGCTACCGGTCACGGCGAAGCACGTGACCGGCATCCTGCTCGTCGACTCGGTCGGCAAATTCGATCGAACCGCAAACCGCCGTGGCGGGTGTACACGGAAGATAACGCGTCATCCGGTCCAGAGCAGGTGTGGATCGCGCGGCTGCGCGGCTGAGTCAGCGACGGCGGAGCGGCGTGGGAGCAAGGGGCGCCAAGAGGCAACGGCGCCAAGAGGCAACGGCGCGAAGAGGCAACGGCGCGAAGAGGCAACGGCGCCAAGAGGCAACGGCGCCAAGAGGCAACGGCGCGAAAGTAAAACGCGCGAAGGAATGAGAAGCGCGACGCGCCACCGCCGTTTACACTTCGCGCGGTTCATTGTTGGCGCCGTTCATTGTTGGCGCTGTTCATTGTTGGCGCTCCTAGCCGTGCCGAACGCCCCACCCCCCCCCACCTGGCGTCTCGATCGTCAGCACGTCGCCCGCGTTCATGCTCACGCGACATTTGGCGGGCAGCACCTCGCCGTTCAGCAAGTTGCGGCCCGGCTGCGCGTCGTCGCCACCATTCGCGCCCGGCGGCGCCACGCGCCGACGTTCAGTGAGCAGCGTGGCCGTACACGACACCATCGCTTGGTAACGACGCACGATACCATCGCCGCCGCGACTGGCGCCGGCGCCACCGCTGCCACGACGCACCGCGTACTCTACCACGCGCAGCGGATACGCCCGTTCGAGTGATTCCACCGGCGTGTTACGCGTGTTGCTCATACCCACGTGCACAGCATCCGGTCCATCGCCGCGCGCGCTGCCACCCTGCCCGCCGCCGAGTGTTTCGTAGAAACTCCACCCCGGCGCGCCCAGGGTGACGTTATTCATCGTGCCCTGGCCGCAGGCGGGAATTGGCAGGTCGTGCACACCGATGCTCGCGGCCGCCGCCGACAGTGCGGCGAAGCAGACATCGGTCATGCGCTGCGACAGCTCGACATTGCCGGCCGCCACCGCGCTTGGCCGCTTCGCGTTCGCCACGCAATCGTCGGGGATGGTGAGCGCGAGCGCCCGCGCCACCCCGTCGTTCACCGGCACGTCGTCGTCGCACAGGACGCGCAGCACGAACACGGCCGCCGCCCGTGCGACGGCAGGCGGCGCATTCACATTGCCGCGCACCGCCGGCGATGTCCCCGTGAGATCCAGATGCAACGTGGCGTTCTTCACACGGACATGCACGACCACCGGAATTGCCGCGTCGCTCACGCCGTCGCCTTCGAGCGCGTCGGCGGCACGCCCTTCGGCGCCTTCCAGCAGTTCGAGGCGCGCCCGCACGCGGCGCTCGGTGTAATCAAGCAGCGCATTCACCGCGTCGCCGAGCATCTCGGCGCCAAGCCGCGCGTACAACCCCTGCCATCCCATGCGACCGGCCGCACACGCTGCCCGTTGGGCGCGCAGGTCACCGTCACGCTCTTCGGGCGTGCGCACGTTCGCCAGCACCAGCCGCATCACATCGTCCTGCGCCACGCCACCGCGTTCAATACGTACCGGCGGCACGATGAGGCCTTCCTGAAACAGCTCCGTCGCGCCGAAGGGCATGCTGCCCGGACTCATACCGCCCACGTCGGCATGATGCGCACGCACTGCGGCGTACCCGATGATGCGTTGCGGATCGTGCGCGTCAGCGATCACCTCGACCATCGTGAGGTCGGGCAGGTGCGAGCCGCCATGCGACGGATCGTTGAGCAGAAACACGTCGCCCGGCGCCGCACCACAGGCACGGACCGCCGCCACCGATTCCGGCATGGCGCCCAGATGCACGGGAATGTGCGCCGCCTGCGCCACCATGCGGCCGTCGGCGTCGAACAGCGCGCAACTCGCATCACGGCGCTCACGGATGTTCGGCGAAATGCTGCTGCGCTCCAGCAGCCCGCCCATCTCCTCGGCCAGCATCGCGACGCCCTGCGAAAAGACCGTGAGTTCGAGCGCATCGAACCGCGCGCGTGTCGATGTCATGACTGGGTCGCCGTGGGTGCAGGAAACCCGGCCTGCACAACGGCATTGTGACAGCGTACCATCCACGCCTCCTGCAAGTCGGCCATCTTGGCGCCCCTGCCGCGATCCGGCGCCATCGACAACAGCCCCTGCGCCGACGGATGCGGCAGCGCGCGACGCGCCAACTCCGGCATCGGGGTTCGCTTTAACAGTGTATCGATAGTGCGGGTCGCCACGCGCCCGAGCGTCACGATGCCTTTGAGTCCACGAGGACGCAGCATGGTGATGTCACGCGTCAGTCGCGACAGGTTCGCCGTACCCTCGAGTTCCGCACGCGTCGGGGCGCGAAAGGTCTCCCCGTCGTTGGTGGGACAGCAGTCGAACGCGTTGCCCAGCGCAACGCTGTGGGCAACCGGCACGAGACCGCTGGCGGCGAACCGCGCGCCATCCCACTCCATACGGTCGATTTCCGGTGGTAACGTCAGCGCGCCGAGTCGCACCAACACGTCGTACAGCACCTTGCCCGCGGCGTCGCCGAGAAACGGCACGCCGCTCTTGTCGGCGCCGCGCGGGCCCGGTGCTTCCCCGATCAGCACCACAGGCACGAGGCCCTCCAACGGCATCAGCATCGGCACCGGCATGCCGAGAATGCGTGCGGTCTGGGTGGACTTCAACATCATCACGGCCGCTGCTCCAGCATCCATCCTCCGATGTCCAGCGCTCGTGCCGTCCAACCCGGTGCGACGCGCATGGTCGCGTCCGGCAATCGTACGACCGCCGGACCGGCAATCGCCCGCGTCATGGCACGACCGTCATCCACATCATCAGCCAACACCCCGTCACGCGTAGGACGTGCGAAGTGCACCGGCCACGGCGCGCTGCTGAGCGTCGTGCGGGCGCTGATAAACTCCACGGGACGATTGAGCACAAAGCCCGCCCGTTCCTCGTGGCGCACCACAAATCGCTCCGCGACGGCGGCTGGCGTGTCACCGGGCTGCACGATGATATCCAGTTCGTACCCCTGCCCTTCGTAGCGGGCGCGCAGCCACCAGCGCACCTCGAGCGACAACGCGTCGTCGCCGTCCGTGCGCAACGCGTGCGCTTCCCGCTCCAGCAGGACCCCCAAAGTGGCCGAACTCATCGTATCGGCCCGTTGCATCACACTCATCAGTGATTCGCGACGCTCGGGCGCCAGCGCCAGTCCGACGGCGCTCAGCACCCCCGCGTGCGGCGGCACGATCACCTGGGTCATCCCCAATCGCTCAGCCAATCCGCACGCATGCAGTGGACCGCCGCCACCGAAGGCGATGAGCGGTACGTCTCGCGGATCCACGCCGCGCTCCACCGACACGCGGCGTAGTGCACGCGCCATGGTGGCGTCGGCGGTAGCGATGATCGCTTCAGCCGCCCGCTCAAGCGACACGCCCAACGGCGCGGCGATGGTATCCACCGCCGCCCGCGCACGCTCGAGGCTGATGGTCACACCACCGCTCCACTCGCCCGGCGCGATCGTGCCCAGCACCACGTGTGCGTCGGTGACGGTCGGACGCACCCCACCGCGTCCGTACGCGGCCGGACCGGGGGAAGCCCCGGCGCTCATCGGCCCCGTGCGTAGCGCACCGCCGTCGTCGAGCCAGGCAATGCTGCCGCCACCCGCCGCGACGGCTTCCACGAGAACGCGCGGCAAGGAAATCGGCACACCGGCCACGCCGCCACCACGTTCCACCAGCGGTTCGCCGTTATCCACCAGTCCCACATCGGCGCTGGTGCCACCGATGTCGATCGTGAGTGCGCGAGACACACCAAGCGCCCGCGCGATCGCCGCCGCCCCCGTGACGCCTCCCGCGGGACCTGAGAGCGCCAGCGCGGCGGCATGCGACGCCGCATCGTGCGCCGACAGCGTTCCACCGGCTGATGTCATCACACGTGGCGCCGGATATGCGTGCTGCGCCAAGCGCTCGGACAACCCCGACAGATATCGACGCACGGCCGGACGCGCGTACGCCTCGGCCACCGTGGTCGCCATGCGCTCGTACTCCCGGATCTCGGGCAACGCTTCGTGGGAACAGACCACGTCCGCCGCCAGTCCGGCGTCCGCGAGCGCCGCAACCAGCGCGTCGCGCAGCGCGCGCTCATGCGACGGATCGCCGTACGCATGCAGCAGCGTGATCGCCACCGTGTCCGGCTGCTGCGCCTTCACCGCGTTCACCACCTCGGCGATCGCCTCGTCGGTGAGCGCGATCGTGACGCCTTCGGGTGTGATCCGCTCGCGCACCGGAATCACCTGCGATGGCTCCACCAGCGGACGCGGATGGTGCTTGGCCAGGTCATACAGCGCCGCGCGCTCCTGTCGGCGCAGCTCGAGGAGATCGGTGAAGCCTTCGGTCGCACACGCCACCACGCGGGCGCCAGCGCGCTCGAGCAGCAGATTGGTGACCACGGTCGTGCCGTGCGCAATGTGCGCGATCTGCGACCCGTTGAGCGCAGCCACGCCGAGTGCGTCCAGCACACCGGCCGCCCGATCCGTCGCCACGCTCAGCACCTTCGACGTATGCACGGTCCCATCCGCGTGCAACGCGGCGAGGTCCGTGAAGGTCCCACCCACATCGATGCCGACGGCGAGGCGAGACGCGGTCATCGTGGTGCCCCCGCCGAACGTGCGCGCCGTCGCTGGAGAGCGACCGCAAAGGCCACGTGCACCGGCACGACGACCGCCAGCACCACACCGCTCTGCTGGGACCATGACGGCACGAGCTGCAGCAGCAACCCGACCAGAGAGAGCAGCGCGACCAGCGCGGACACGCCGACTGCCGCGCGCACCCACACGCCACGCCACAGCGCCACCGTGATGATCACCGCCGCGAGCAGCATGAGCGGATGCAGCTGCAACACCGTGAGATTACGACCCATGTACGGGAGGTGCTTGGTGACGGTGCCAGCCAGCAGCAACGCCGTGCCGAGCAGGCCACCGACACCGAACCACAACGCGGCAAACGCGGCCACCGCCATGCCCGCGATACCGGAAGCCGCGCCAGCCAGCAGCATGACGGACGCCGCCAACACCACGCCGAGCACCAGCGCCATCGGCACACGCGACGGCGCTTGCTCCGGCATCGGCGTGCGGTCAGCGGTGAACAACACCGAGTCGCTCGCGATGAGCATCACCGGCGAACCACTCGCATTCGTGACGGTGAGCGCGGCGAGATGATTCGCCAGTAACTCGGGGAGGAACGACTCTTCCCACTTGGTCAGCACATGATCAGCGCTGCGTCCGAGTGCGACCTGAATGCCTGGATACACGAGCGGGTCGCTGGCGGTGATGCGCGCCGTTTCATTACGCCAGGTGCGGCCGCTGCCGGGCACGGCGAACGGCGCTTCCAGCTGTCCGTTCAGCGCCCAGTTGAGCACATCGCGCACCCGCGTGGCGCAGTTGTCGGCGTAGTAGTCGTAGCGGTAGTACTTGTTCGCATCCTGCGCATTCCAGCTCACGAAATCGGCGATCGCCCCGCGCTGCATGGCCGTCAGCTGCAACAGCTGTTTGCGGATCGTGCGATTCTCACCCATGTACGCGGCATTGAAATCCGCCGTGCGATAGCCCGCCATCCAGTACTTCGTATCGCCGGTGAGAAAGCGCGCCAGAAAGTTCGGCTGATTGAAGTCGAACATGCCCCAGTTGAAGGCGATGTCCTCACCCGTGGTGCTATCAGTGACCGCCAACGCGACGTGTCCGAACTTCTCGAATACGAAGTCGCCCGGGCCATACGTGATGATCGACACCGACATCCGAGCCCCGCGTTCGGCGCGCGCACTGTCGAGCGATGCCGACACGCCCGGCGCGGGCGGCCGCGGCGTGGACGCCAGCCCCGGAGTCTGCGCCGCGAGCGCCGACGAGGCCATCAGCATCGCCGACGCCAGTATACGCCGCACCATGGGGACCGCCATCAGAAGCGAATCTCTTTCCCGTCGTCGGCGGCCTTGTAGATCGCATCGACCACTTTCTGCACCAGCACTTGATCGGTGGGCGGCTCATAGGGGGCGTCGCCGTTGATCACCGCCAGGAAGTGCGCGATCTCCGCCCGGTAACTCTGCAGGAACGGGCTTTCGCGCGCCGCCGCCCCCGAGGGCGACACATCGACCGCGCGTCCGTTCAGTTCCTTGGTCACACGCAACGGGGCGAGTCGCGCCGAGCCACGGGTGGCGTGCACCTCAAACCACCAGCGGTCTTCATCACCGACGTACGACCACGACACGTCGATGTTGAGCACGAGACCGTTCTCGCACTCGAGGAACACCTGCATCGCATCTTCCACCGAACCGGCGGCACGACCGCGGCGCATCGACGACACGACGCGGATCGGAGTCGGACCATCGGCCAGCCACATGGCCAGATCGAGCAGTGGGAACCCGTGTTCCAGAAACACGCCGCCCCCCGACTCGGCGCGGCGATTGCGCCACCCATCGGCCGTGCGCTTGACATGGAGCGACCCGGTGCGGATCGAGGTGACCTGCCCGAGCTCCGCGTTTCGGATGAACTGGTCGAGCGCCTGCACGTCGGCACGGAAGCGATGGTTGTGCCCCACCACCAGACGGCGATCGGCCTTCTGCGCCGCCGCCAGACACCGTTCAATGCCGCGCGTGGACAGCGACAGCGGACGCTCACACAGCACATGCAGCTTGGCCCGCAGGGCCGAGAGCACGTGCGGTTCGTGCAGGTGATTGGGCGTGGCAATGACGACCGCGTCGAGTTCGTCGCTGTCGAGCAGCTCCTCGAAATCGGTGAACACGTCGGGCACGTCAAAGCGATCGGCCAGCGCACGCGCTTTGGCCGCATCGTTATCACACAACGCGACCAGCTTGGCGCCGCGCAGCTTGGACAGAACTGGGATGTGCGTCAGCTGGGCAATCGCACCCGTGCCGACGACGGCTATACGCACGCCGTCTTTCATTCACGCCTCCGGAGAT
>CAIUOO010000334.1 GCA_903900795.1 uncultured Gemmatimonadota bacterium
CAGCAGGAAGCGATGGCCGCCGCACGCAGCGGTGGTGGCGACATGGCCGCCATGCGCGAGTCGATGCAGAAGATGAACACCGAACGCAACGACGCACTGAAGGCCGTGCTGACCGACGAACAGAAGAAGAAGTTTGACGAGAACGTCGCGGCCATGCCGCAGGGTCGCCGCGGCGGCCTCTAACCGACGTCGCAAGGTGTGGAACCGAGCGGGGGTGCCGGTCGGCACCCCCGCTGTTTGTCGGCGCCTCGCCAAGTCGCTTGTTCCGCGACGCCGTGCCGTCGAGATTGACGGCGGCTCATGACGACTCTCTCCGCTTCCCCCAGCCAGCGCTGATGCGCGGCGAGTTCGTCGATCTGGGGGGCGTGCGCCTCTATTGCTACGCGTTCGGGGAGCGCGGCGTCGGTGAGCCGATCGTCCTCATTCACGGCGCCTTCACCTCGTCACACCTGTGGCAGGACGTGCTGCCGAGATTGCCCAAGGGACATCGGGTGCTGGTGTTCGATCTGCTCGGGCACGGCCGCAGCGACCCGCCAGGCACCCACTCCATGACCGTCGCGGGCCACGCCGCCCGAGTGGCCGCCCTGCTCGACGTGCTCGGCGTCCGCCGGGCGTCGCTGGTGGGCCACGGCATGGGTGCCGCCATCGCCACGGTGGTGGCGCACGAGCACCCCGAGCGGGTGCCGCACCTCATGCTCGTGAATCCCACCGTGATCGGCGGTCAGCCCGGCGACGTGGTGTTGAGCCGTCGCGTGGGGCGCCTCGTCCCGTTCCTCCCGCTATGGCGCCGCCTCTCTCCCGGCTGGCTCGCCTCGGCGCTCCACGCGGCCCTGCTGCCCTGCTACGCCCATCGCGACGTCGGCGCACGGTCGCTCGATCTCTACCTGAACAGCTTCCGGTCCCGCGATGGACGCCACGCGGCGTGCGCCCAGCTGTCAGCCCTCGCCGCCTCACGCCACGATACCGCCGCCGCGCTCGCGCCTGGAGCGATCGCCTGCCCCGTCCTGCTCGCGACCTCAGCGGCCGACCCGTTCGTACCCACCACCCGCGCCATCACCCTCGGCGACACACTCCGTCTCGCGGCACCAAACGGGATCGCACTCCGCGAACTCCCCGGCGTGGCCCACGTCGCCCCCGAAGAATCCCCCGACCGACTCGGTGCCCTCGTGGCGGAACTCCTGACTCGCTGAATTGTCAGAGAGTACGTCACCTCGCGCCACTTCTCCCCCGCCTGTCTTTTCTCATGATCGATCGCCTCGCCACGATGCGCGCCATGGCTGCCAAGCAGCCGACGAATCCGCTCGCCCGCTTCGGACTCGCCAACGAACTGCTCAAGGCCGGCCTGCTGGACGAAGCCGAAGTGGAGCTGGCCGCCTATCTCGCGTTGCACGATGACGAAGGCAACGGCTGGCTGCGCTACGCGGATACGCTATACGCCCTCGGGAAACAGGACGCCGCGCGCGCCGCGTGTGAGAAAGGCGTCGGGGCGGCGACGCGACACGGACACGCGACGCTGGTCTCGGAATTCGAGGAAAGAGAGTACTGAGTGATCAGACGTTCAGAATTCTGGCGTCAGACTTTATATAGCGGTCAGAATTCAGCAACGGCAGTCCACAGTACCGAGGCGTTTGATTCAGTGTTGAGTGCGCGCGATGCCTCCGACGGCACGCCATCAAACGCCTCGCGACTGCGGACTGTCGTTGCTCGACTCTGAGCACTATAAGCAGTCTGATGCCTCCTTCAGTTCACTGAGCTCTGGGCAGTTGCAGTTGCAGTTGCAGTTACAGTTTCCGCATCTCGTCCGCCGCGCTGATCACGTATCCCAGCTCTTTCGACAACGCGCGCGCTTCCTGCGTCGCATTCGTAACGTCGCTGATCGCCGCACCGACGCCCATCGTGCGGAGCTTCACGATGTCGAGGCGTAGCGAGCGCAGCGCTATCGATGCGCTCTCGAGCTGACGCTGCATCGTTTCGCGTCGCGCCACGAGTTCCTGCAACGACGACAACTGCCGTGTGAGCAACATGAGACGGTGCTCGCGGGCGGGCGCCTGCTCCGGCTCGGCCTGCACCGATGCCACGCGTGACTCCAGTTGCGTCAGCGCATCGATCGGCAGATCGCGTTGCAACCGCTCGAGACCGCTGGCGAGGGCGCTGATGCGCTCCAGCAGCGCGTCGGCGGTGGGCTCGACGTCGGGTACCAGCGACCTGTCGGCCTCAGAGAGCTTCACCGTCACGTCCTTGATGGTGAGCCGATCGTCCACCGCGTTGCGCAACAGCTCTCCGTACGCTGAAGCGAGCAGCTGATCGCCGGCCACGAGCGCGAGCTGCTCGCGCATCTTCACCTCATACGGGCGATCGTCGCTCGACGCCGCGATCGCCTGCCACGAGCCGTTCCAGGCATCGCCCGCCGACACACCAAGGCGACGCAGTCGCATGAAATCGCGCGCCAACAGCTGGGCGCTGGCCAGCGCGGCGAGACCGGCCGCGACCATGGGAACGATCATCGGGCTGAGGTCCGCCGACGCACCGATCACCAAGCTGCCGAACGACACGGCGGCCGATCCCATGAGCCATTTCGCGTGCGTCACGAACGCACGCGACGCCTCCGCGATCCGCGCCGGCTTGCTGCGCGGGTCGGTGTCGGGCTTCGGCGCGGACTCGCCGCCGAAAATACGCAGCAACGTGATGCCACGACGGCGCAGCCGGATGTATTGACCGAGCACTCCCATGCCCATGCCCATCGCCGGGAAGATCGCCCACGGAAAACCGGGGCTCGTCGTCGCGTTGATGACGCCGAGAAACACGATCATCCCTGCCGTCCAGAGCGTCTGCCCCTTGAAGCGCTCGATCACGTCCTCGTCGCGGCGCCACGCACCGGTCGCGTCGCCGTACGGATCGCTCCGCTGCGATTGTACGTCGCGGCGCTGCTGTCGCACCGCAGCGCGCCGGTCCTCCACCCCTTCCTGCGACGCGCGATCCCACTCGCGCACCTGCTCGCGCGGCGCCCAGTCTTCCGATCGATGCCCGTAGCGCGCGCTCTTGTGCGCGCTCTTGTGCGCGTCCGTATGCAACGAGCCATCGCGTTGCACCGTGCGCAGCACATCCCGCAGCTGCAACGCGCTGTCCCACCGATCCTGAGGCCGCTTGGCCAGGCACCGCTCGAGAATCTCGACGAGCGTGTGTGGCGCATCAGGGCGCACGGCGCGAATCGGCATCGGCGTTTCGCTCACATGCTTCATGAGCATGGCCGGCGTGGTCGTCGCCTCGAAGGGCAGTCGGCCGGCCAGCATGAGATACCCGACGACCCCCATCGAATAGATGTCGCTGCGTCCGTCGATCTCGCGGTCGCCGGTGGCCTGCTCGGGACTCATGAACGCCGGGGTGCCGACGGCGATGCCGGTCTGTGTGAGGCGTGAGCCGCTCTCGGCGGCGCGCGCAATACCGAAGTCGGTCACCAGTGGGCGACCGGACTCGCGGTCGATCAGCACATTATCCGGCTTGACATCGCGATGCACGACGCCGCACGCATGGGCATACGCCAAGGCGTCGGCCACCTGCTCGAGCAGGTGCGCGATGTACTCGAAAGTCGGGCGCGGTTCGCGCACGATGCGCGCGGCGAGGCTCTCACCCTTCACCAGTGCCATCGCGAAGCAGACGAGTCCGCCTTCCTCGTGCACCGCATAGATCGGCACGATGTGCGGATGATTGAGCCGCGCCGCCGTCTGTGCTTCGCGCACGAAGCGCTCACGCACGTCACCGCGGAACGCGAGCTCGGGCGGCAACACCTTGAGCGCCACCGGTCGCTGCAAGCGTACATCCTCGGCGGCGTACACCACCGCCATTCCGCCACGACCGACTTCCGGTCCGATGAGATACCGATCGCCAATCGCCGCCGTGACACGGTCGCGCAGCACCGTCGATTCAGCCTGAATCGCTGCCGCCTTCCTGGCCGCCTGCTGACCGTCGGGCATCGTGAGGCTGGCTTACGCCAAACCGGAACGCGAAGACGTCGCCTCGCGCACGTCGTTGGCTGCTTGCACCGCAATGTCGACATCACGGGCCAATTGCATGGCCTGTTCCGCAACCAGTGTCACGCTTTGCACCGAACTGTTGCCGGTGCGCAGGCGCACGAGATCCAGGCGCACATTCTCGAGGGCAATGCGGCAGCTCTCCAGTTGTGCGCGGTGCAGTTCACGCTTGCCAAGCACGTCGGCCACGGCCCGACGATCACGACGCAGCTGCGCCAAGCGACGCACGCGCCCCTCGCTCCGCTGCGTGTCGAGGGGATTGGCCTCGGACTCGAGCGCACCGATTTCGTCATCGATGCGACGGGCGGAATCGGGGCCCTGCTCACGATCCACCCGCGCGATGTCGCGGGCGATGATCTCGACCTTGTTCACCAGATCCACCGCCGTGCGTGCCACGTCGGGAATCCGCCCACGCTCGTCGGCCGGCAGCGTGCCGAGCAGCCGGCCGATCTCCTCACGGTCCGCGCGTGCGGCTTTGACAAGTGCGACGAACTCACCAAGCTCGTCATCGCGAGCGGGCGCATTCGGCATCGCGACGGCCGGACGTTGTGGCATCGGCGACGACGGCGTTGACGACAGCACGCCATCGAGACGATTGCGCAATCGCCCCTGCGCCCGCAGCTCTTCTCGTTTCTTGCGGCTGAACGTGGCCATCAGTGTGTCGCCGAGATCTGACAGTACTTCACCGAGCATGCGATGCTTGGGCTGCTTGAGCACATCCGTCCAATCGAAGCCGTCGGCCCAGAGCTTGGCGTACTTCCACGCGATGTACACGGTCCACAGCGTGGTGAGTCCCAGCATGTCGCCACCAGTGAAGATGCTGATCACGAGGATCGCACCGTTCACAAACAGATACGGGGCCAGCTTGCGTCGGAAGGCGACTACCGGCGGGGCGAACCAGCGCACCTCGTCCTCGGCCGTGGCCACATAGACATCGTCGCCTGACGGCGGCTGCTGATACAGCGGATATGGCGCGGCGGGTGGTGTCGCTGCCGTGCGCGACTGGTACGTGGGCGCCTGATATGCCGGCGGTGTGTACGGGGCGGGCGTATACGGCGGCGACGGCACCGACCGCGCAGACGGGCTCGGCGATGCCACGCCGCCGAGCGGCATGCCACCGATCGGCGCGCCATTAAAGCGGACCGGCGCACCGGTCGCCTGCTGCGCTGCCACCGGCTTCGTGGCAGGCGGCACGACACCGGTTTTCAGGGCCATGACCATCTCGCCGGCGCTCTGAAAGCGGTGCTCGGGGCTCTTCTCCAACAGGCGCATCACAATCTCAGAGAGATCGTCTGGCGTATCCGGACGCCGCAACGACACCGGCACCGGCACCTCGGCGAGATGCTTGACCAAGAGCGCCGGCGTGGTGCCACCGGTGAACGGCGGTTCGCCAGCCAGCATCTGATACGCGACGATGCCGAGCGAATAGAGATCGCTGCGGGCGTCGAGATCGCGATCCCCGGAGGCCTGCTCGGGAGACATGTAGGCCGGCGTGCCGATCGCGATACCCGTGGCAGTCAGACGCGATGTCTCACCGCTGTCGCTCGC
>CAIUOO010000335.1 GCA_903900795.1 uncultured Gemmatimonadota bacterium
TACGCAAGAATTGCTCGCGGACGAGATCAGGGACACTGGCGTGCACGCCTCGTTCGACGTCGGCCCCGATGGCACCGTCGTGTTTGTGCGCGAGACGCGCTTCCCGCACTTGGTCGTGGTGCGAAATTTCGCGGCGGAGATAGGGCGAGCGCCGCGTTGACGATCCGGCTGGGCCGTGAGTACCGCGGTTCCCGTGGTGGCGGGGCAACATAGCGAGGCTCGCTACACGCGGGCAGTTTCGTTACAACCCGCTGATCATGTTGAATGATCACAGTGGCCTTGAGATTCTTCGCGATCCGCTTGAAACGATCGATACTCGCCAGCGAGGCCGCGCGATCCGTGTTGAAGGTGGGCACCCCGTTGCTCTCATAGTTCTCGCGGAAGTGCGACAGATCATCACGGAACCGTCTCCAAACACGTCCTTGTCGGCCGCCAGCGGCTCGGCTTTGCTGCCGCCACTCTTCCACGGCGCGAAATTCGGGGGGGGGTGGCAGCGAGTTTCGGATCGTTGAGCGCATCCCAATCGCCTTTGCCGATAAGCAGCGCCGCATGCGGGAAGAGCCGAGCCTGCCCCGTGTGGTCGCCGTGACAGGGACTGATGCCAACGTACTTCACACTCGCCGTCAGGAGCTTGAGCCCAGCCAGCATGTCCACCAAGCTCAGCGTGGGCGCGTTCGTGCCGCACCACATACGGGTGAGCGTCACTGTAGGGGCAGCCTGCGCGGACACGTGCGGTGACGGCGCGGAGAGCGCGAGTCCTGCGAACAGGTCGGTCAGAGAAAAAGGCGACTACGTCGGCTATCGGAATGCGTGCTCGAAGAACGACGGCAGGTCGAGCACGAAGCTCTCCGCCATCCCCTGCGGGTGCCAGCGCAGCGTGGTGCTGAGCACCTCGCCAGGATCGGCCGTGCCGCTCCAGCGCGACACGTTGCGCGCCTCAGGGTGCACCACCCAGTACTCGCCGACGCCCTCGCGCAGGTATAGATCCCGCTTGATCTGGTAATCGAGCAGCGGATTGGACGGCGACACGACCTCGACGGCCAGCAGCAGGTCGCGCAGATGATACGGGTACGGGGCGCGTTTACCGTCCACGCGCGTTACCACGTACACATCCGGCTGCACACGATTGCGACGGCGCTCGTCGCGCCACACGTCGCTGGGCGAGATCATCACCGTGCCCACGTCGCCGGCGCCGAAGTACGCGGACAGGCAAACGCAAAGAGCACGCGCGACGTCCTGATGCCCCTCGTTGGGCGAGGGGGTCACGTGTAACACTCCGTCGATGAGCTCGTAGCGCTGGCCGTCGTCAGGCAGCGCGTCGAGCATGTCGATGGTCCAATCGGCGACCAGGGCGGGCATGGCCATAAGCTGCGATCCTCGGCGCGGGGTTGGCAAGTATGCATCGCACAGCATGCTACGCCGTGACGTCGAGCCCGTCACCGATTCTACGCGCGTGCCATCATCTGGCGTGACCGGACCACCACCTGCACCTTACAGCAGCCCAAACGGCACGCCCGCATTGAGAACGCCGTCCGCCCTACCCTCTGCCCCTGCCCTTATGCGCCGTCTCGCCCTCGTGCTCGTGCTCGCCTCGTCGAGCGCGGCTGCACCACTGTCCGCACAGTCCGCTCCGCCGTCGTCTGCCTCGATGCCGGCGGTCAACGACCTGCCGAATCCGTATCGCACCGTCACCGGATGGGCCAAACTGCCCGAGGGGCGCACCTGGGGCTCCACCAGCGCGGTGGCCATCGACAAGGACGGCAAGAGCATCTGGGTGGCGGAACGCTGCGGCGTGAACAACTGCGCCGGATCGTCGCTGCCGTCCGTGCTCAAGTTCGACGACAAGGGCACCCTCGTCACCAGCTTCGGTGCCGGCATGATCCTGTCGCCGCACGGCATTCACGTGGACAAAGACGGCAACGTGTGGGTGGTCGACTGCGCGTGCACCCTCGGCGCTGCCGCCACCGCGCCTGAGAATGCCGCCAAGGGACACCAGATCTACAAATTCTCCCCCAAGGGGGAGCTGCTCATGACGCTTGGCGCGCCCGGCGGCGGCCGCGATGCCGCGTACTTTTGGCAGCCCAATGCCGTTATCACCGCGCCAAACGGCGACATCTTCGTGGCCGAGGGACACTCGTCGCGCAACACGTCCAACGCGCGCGTGTTCAAGTTCGACAAGAGCGGCACACTGCTGAAGACGTGGGGCTCATGGGGCAAAGGCGCCACCGAACTCGATCAGCCGCACGCGCTGGCGTTTGATTCGAAGGGGCGCCTGTTCGTGGGCGACCGCGGCAACGACCGCATCATCATCGTCGACCAGAACTTCACCGTGCTGGACACCTGGTACCAGTTCAGCCGCCCCAGCGGCATCTATATCGACAAGAACGATGTGATCTACGTGGCCGACTCGGAGTCGGGCTCGGTGAATCCGCCGCACGTCGCGTGGAAGCGCGGTATGCGCATCGGCAGCGCGCGCGACGGCACGGTGACCGCGTTCATTCCCGACCCCGACGACAAAGCCCCCAGCACGAGTTCGGCTGAGGGCGTAGCGGTCGACGCCGCCGGCAACATCTACGGCGCCGAAGTGGGACAGAAGGCACTGAAACGGTACGAGAAGAAGTAGGCGGTACGCGTGAGACCGCGGATCAGATAGATTACTACAGATCGGGCACGACTTCTCCCCGACCAGACGATCCTATTCGCAGACGATCCCGTTGACGCTCCCGGCACCAGAGTCAGTCTCTCCGGAGACTGACTCTCCTCATAAGCTCCCTCCAGAGCGACGCTACTTCAACATCAGCGTCCTCTGGATTTTTTATTACGACCGGGTCATCCTCGCGCTGTACCGCCTGCGCGTGCGGCATGAAGTGGTGACAGTGGCATCGATCGGCTCAGGGCTCGCGGCCGCCTACATGATCGTGCACGCGCGAACGATGTCCGGCTTCTTGCTCGCGGCGCTCCTGGTGCATGCCAAGGATCTGTTCGATGCTTGTGACGGCGCGCTCGCTCGGCTCACCGGTACCGGTCACCGGCTCGGTCGTTTCATGGACACCATCGGTGACGGTGTCGTGTTCACGGCATGGATCGCCGCCGCTGCCTATCGCGGCGTGGCGGCGGGCATGTCACTGCCGGTGACGCTGTCCTTCGGCGCAGCGGCGTGGCTGTCGCTGTTTCTCCAGTGCTCGTACTTCAACTATCACCAGCTGCACTATGTGAGACGGTCGGGCGCGTCACTGACCAGTCGCCTCGACGAGCGGGCGGAAACCGACCGCGGCATCGTAGCGGTGCTCGCCCGCGTCTACGACCTCTGGTTCGGCTGGCAGGACCGCATGATTGCCCGATTTGACGGGTGGCAACGCCAGCGGGTAGGACTCCCCGGAGATCCGCTGCATTCGAGCAACGATGCCTGGTTCGACCATCGCAACCTCATGGTCGCGAATTCTGCGCTCTGCTTCGGCACGCATGCCTTCGTCCTGATCGTCTGCCTCGTCGCCGGGTCGCCGTTCTGGTTTCTTCCGCTGGTCGTGGTGGCCATGAACCTGTACTGGGTCGCGATCCTCCTCACACGCGCGGTGACGTTCCGGCGGGGGCTGGCCGTTTCGGTCGCCTAACTGCGGGCGCAACGACAACGCCCTCAGCACGACGTCGGCTGAGGGCGTTGCCATCGAGAGGGCTGAACGGTTCGCGCTTACTTCTTCACCGGTAGTGCCAGCGCCGTAAGCTGCGTTTCGTTTTCCGCGCCACTCGCGAACACGATGTACTGCCGACCCTTGTGCAGGAACGTCATCGGCACGGCCGTCGTCTTCGACGCGATCTCCACGGCGCCCACCTGCTTGCCGGTGGTCTTGTCGAGCGCGTACAGCTTGGGCGCTTCACCCGGTGCGCCACCGCTGCGACCGGTTCCGTAAATCAGCAGCGTCTTGGTGGTGATCGCCTGCGCCTGTCCGCGTCCACCCTGCGGCGGCAACGTGACACCGGCAAACAACGGATCACGGCTCGTGACCTTGAGCATGCCGGCGTTCGGTGCCCACCATGACTTGTCGCCGCTCTTCATGTTGTACGCGGTGATGCCGCCGAA
>CAIUOO010000336.1 GCA_903900795.1 uncultured Gemmatimonadota bacterium
CTGGTGCTGGTGAACGCGGTGGGCGTGACGAGTGCGTGGCTTCCACCGCTGCACGACGCGGGCGTGGCGCGACTCTCCGGCGCGGCACGGGAGCGGCTGGCGGCCTTCGACACCGCCGCTCTTACCCTGCCCCATCTCGACGCCCACGCGAACTACACGCAGGCCTTCTTTCCCGCGTGGTTCGCCGATCAACAGTTCGCCGGCCGTATGACGCCACCGAGAGGCACCAGCGCCGTTGGCGCGGTCGTGGCAGCGCGGCTACGCCGTGACGGCTACGACTGGCGGGACACCCTGCGTGACCTGCCTACGCCAACACTCGTCGTGCATGGAGCGGCAGACGTCCTGTCGCTCGAGGTAGCAGCACAGACGGCGGCGCATCTGGGCCGCGCGCGCCTGCTGCCGATCGCGGAGGCGGGCCACAATCCGTTTTGGGAAGCCCCCGACGCGTTCTTCACTGCGGTGCACGCCTTCCTCGCGGAGGGATCACCAGACTCCTGACGCGACCCGATGAAGACCGCGGAAACGCTGCTCGCCTGTTGTGTGGTCGGACTGGCCTGCTTCATTGGCGGGCAGAGTGTCGGCGTGCACACCACGGCCACGCGGAGCGAGGCCGCTGGCGCCATCGAGGAGCGTAATCCGAGTGTCAGCCGCGGCCCGGGCATCGCCGTCGACAGTGGAACGCTCCTGCCGCGTGAGTTCCCGCATGGCGAGGAGCTCCTGGTCGCGTCGTCCCTGCTCATGCGCCCCGAACGCCCGTCGATCTCCCCCGACGACACGCGTCGACGCCTCGCCCTCGGCATCAGCGGCACGTACATGAACGCGTTGCTGCGCTCCCGCGACTCAGCACTCACGCGCTGGCCCGACCGCACGACCAGGCCCTTGCGCGTCTTTATTCGCGACGGCGAAGACATCGCGGGATGGACGGCGGATTATCTCCCGGTGGTGCGCGATGCGTTCGACAGCTGGGTGCAGGCCGGCATTCCGGTGCGTTTCACCTTCGTGGTCGACTCCGCGAGTGCGGACGTGCATGTGCGCTTCATCAGTGCCTTCACGAACGGGATCAGCGGCAAGACGATCTGGAGCCGCGACGCTGGCCATTGGCTCGTGTCGAGCGACATTCAGCTCGCGGTGTCGCATCCGGGCGGCGGCTTCGTTACACCGCCACAGATGCGCGCCATCGCGTTGCATGAAGTGGGGCATTTGCTTGGCCTCGATCACGCCGAGTCCTCGGACGACATCATGTCGGCCCGCGTACGCGTGCGTGACCTCAGTGAGAGCGACCGCGCCACCGTGCGGTTGCTTTATGCGGTGCCCGCGGGCAGCGTGAAGTAACGCCGCCGAGACGAGATCACCCAACCGGCGTTCCGTTCGGCGACCGGGTCGTGAAAAGCGGGTCGCTTCGCTTGACGGGCGCATTGGTCTGTCTTAAATGCTCATGGTGGTGTCGTATCACCCACCTTTGCTTCTTCTCCCTACGGCCGGCCACCTCTGGTGTTACTGCTCGCCGCACTCGTGATCGCCGCTGCCGATATGACGGCCACCAGCGGGCTCCCTGAACGGGAACCGGCGGCGGTCGGCATGTCTTCGGCGCGACTGTCCGCGATCGATCGCGTGGTGCAGCGCGGCGTCGATGCGGGCGGCTATCCCGGTGCCGCGGTCGTGGTTGGGCGGAAAGGCTACTCGGTCCTGTCGCGCGGCTTCGGCGCGCTCGATTGGACGGGGCGGGCTCGGGTGACGTCGAGGGAGAGCATCTACGACTTGGCGTCGCTCACGAAGGTCGTGGCGACGACCACGGCGATCATGCTGCTGTACGATGCGGGCACGGTGGACATCGACGCCCCCGTGTCGCGGTACCTCCCTGACTTTTCCGGCGGACTGCGCGATCAGGTGACGGTTCGTCATCTGCTCACGCACCGTGCCGGCCTCCCGGCCGGACGTGAACTCTGGCGTATCGCGAAGACCCCGGCCGAAGCGCGTGCGGCCGTGCTGGCCTCGCCGATCCAGTGCACGCCCGGCAGCTGCTACGAGTATTCCGACCTCGGGGCCGACCTGCTTGGCTTCGTGGCCGAAGCGGCCAGCGGCCAGACGCTCGACGTGTTCCTCGAGCGGAGCGTGTTCGCCAAACTCGGTATGACGGACACCCATTTCCGTCCTGACGCGATGTCGTCGGTGCGTATCGCCCCGACCGAGATCGCCCCACCGCGCGGCTACCCGCTGCGTGGCGAGGTCCATGACGAAAATGCCTACGCCCTTGGCGGCGTGGCCGGTCACGCGGGGTTGTTCAGCACGGCCGACGACCTGTCGGTGTTCGCGCAGATGATGCTCGATGGCGGCGTCTACAACGGGGTGCGGATCGTTTCGGATTCGGCCGTGGCGCTGTTCACCAAGCGGGCCGCCGGTCATCGGGCGTTGGGCTGGGACACGTGCGACGGCGGGGCCGGTTGCGGCCAGTACATGTCGGAACGCGCGTTCGGCCACACCGGCTTCACGGGCACGTCACTGTGGATCGATCCGGATCGCCAGATGTTCGTCATTCTGCTCACCAACCGGGTGCATGCCGCCCGCGCCCGCCGTCCCAGCAAGGTCATCGCCGACGTCCGGAACGACCTCGCCGACGCCGCCGTGCTGGCCGTGATGGACGACCCGACCGGCGTCATGGCGATGCCGGTCAGCTTCCGCGCCGATCTCGCGCAGGATTGGAACCGTCCGCTGCGCTCCAGCCGCGCCAGCCGCGCCAGCCGCGCAGCCTCCCGTCGGCGCGCCGCCGCCAGAGTGGCGTCGGCCGCCGCCAAGAAGTCGTCGACCAAGAAGACGTCGGCCAAGAAGCCCTCGGCCAAGAAGACGTCGGCCAAGTCCTCCTCGAAGACCACCGCGAAGTCGGGCAGCAAGGCGTCGGTGTCCAAGCCGTCCGCCAGCGCCAAAAAGAAGACCTCGGTGAAGAAGCCGGTGGTCAAGAAGAGCGCCAAGACGACGCGCTAGCGGAACAGGGACTGGACTAGTCGGTTATTATTCGTGCATGGATCAGATCCAAGACCCCACGCCTGACACGGAGCCGGCCTGCTCGGAGCCCGCCAGCACGGAGCACTCCGACGCGGCCCCGCAGGACTCCACTGGCGGCGCGATTTCGGCCGATCAGGCGCGCCTGATCCTGCGTCGCGTCAAGGATCCGGATCTCAATATCAACATCGTCGATCTGGGATTGATCTACGAGGTGCACGTGCACGGTTCGAACGTGCAGGTCGATATGAGTCTCACGTCGCCGGGATGTCCGTCCGGCCCGGAAATCATGGGCGAGGCGGAAGTGCAGCTGCGCACGATCCCCGGCATCGGTGACGTCACGATGAATCTGGTGTGGTCTCCGCCCTGGACCCCGGAGCGTATCGAGCCCCGGGTCCGCGCCTACATGGGCTTCTAGCCGAGCTGTAGCGCCGAGTTGTGGGCGCCGCTTACGAGAGCTTGACGCGCACCATGGTGGCGCATGTCGCGCGCTCCGCCCGCTCGGCGCGCGCCATGCGCAGCAACCGCAGGGCCACGGGTGCCAGCATCGCCGCGCCGGCCCACAGGGCCAGATCAGCCACGTTCGCGACGATCGTCGTTTCGGTAGTGAGGCGGATGGCCAGAAAGTCAGCGACCCCCTCGGGGCCGAAGAGCATGCTGAGGAGATTGCCGACCGCGCCGCCGGCGACAAAGCCCAGCGCGCGCGTGGCCCGGCTGTCGATCGTCGCCATGGCCTGCACCACCGACGCGATGAGGCCAACCGCCATCAGCGTCACCAGCACGTTCAGCTGCCAGGTGTACGGTCCCACGTGCACGCCGCCGACACTCCCCGTATTGAACACGACGAAGAGCGAGAAACGGTCGCTAAACGGCACGACGCCGGCAGATCCCAGTGACCGGACCGCAACGTCCTTCGACAGCAGATCGACGGCGGCCACAGCGGCCGTGATGCCGATGAACCGGGCACGAACGGTGTCGAACAGGTTTGGGACGCGCGAAGCGCGGAGTGAAGCGCGGAGCGAAGCGCGAAGCGAATCGAGTCGCATGCGGGGGAGACGGCGAAAGGGGGTGGACCGGACCGGGTCGTGGTCACCGGTCATCCAGTGCACTCTGCATGCCGCGACGACAGAATTACCACGTTCACATCGCTCCCCGCCAGAACGCCAGATTCGACACGTACACTAAGCGATTGCATCGCAGTCGTTTACTTCCCCGCGAGGGTGGCCGGGCCTCGGTACCCCCACCTGATTCGTCAACAACGCGCGGGCTATTGGCGATGTCCATCTACTGCGCCCCCGAGACGGTCGTCGCGACGACGCCACACTGCGGCACGACGGGCGGACCGCCGTCAGTCGGTCTTGTACGGCGAGTCGGAGGTCGTCGCGAACGGCGCGAGCGCCTTCACGAAGCCGGGGCCGAGGACTTCAGCCTGCCACTTCCGGAGTTCCGGGAGCTCTTGCAGATCATCCACGTGACGAGGACGGCGGCGCGCCACCGCCTCCATCCGATCGCGGGAACAGAGCACGCCCGGATCAAGATCGAGCTCAGCCGCCACGACGTCACGCACCGTCTTGAGCCGCGCCACGCGATCGTCGAAGTCCGCTTCCCGGTCCCAGCGCGCGGCTTTGGGGAAGCGCGGCAGATCGGCTTCGGCGATATCCGTGCCGCGCGCAATCGCCTGGAGCGCTTCCTGCGCCCGCGCGTCGTTCATGCCGCGCGGGAACCCCTTCACGGCGAACAAGGCGTCGCGCGCGGTCGGCGCGAGGCGCGCGAGATCGAGCAGGGTTTCGTTGCCGGCCACGCGGAACGTGGCACGATCCAGCTCGGCGGCGATCGAATCGCGCCACTTGACCAGCTCGCGCAGACGCGCCAGTTCACGGCGCGTGAGGTCGCGTGCTCCCTTCAGGCGCAGGAAGCTGTTGTCGGCCTGATCGGGATCCCAGCGCGTGGTTTCCGCTCGCACGAACTCTTCCTGCGCCCAGTGCCACCGTCCCTTCGACACCAGCTGCTGATGCAGCTGGTCGCGCAGACCGAGCAGATGGCGAGTGTCTTGCGCGGCGTAGTCGAGCATGTCCGCCGTAAGGGGGCGCATGCTCCAGTCGGCGCGCTGATGCTTCTTGTCGAGCTTCAGGCCGAAATACCGCTCCAGCAACGCCGCGAGACCGAATGCCCGGATTCCCAGCAGCTGTGCCGCCACGCGCGTGTCGAACAGATTCCTCACCTGCCATCCATAGTCCTGATGCAGCAAGCGCAGATCGTAGTCGGCGTCGTGCAGCACGATTTCAACCTGCGGATCTTCGATCAACGCCCCCAGGCGCGACGGCTTGCCGATCGGGAGCGGGTCAATCACGGCTTCGTGGCGATCCGTCGACAGCTGCAGCAGGTAGATGCGGTCGACGAAGCGATGAAAACTTGCGCCTTCGGTGTCGAGCGCAATGGCTCGGACCGGCGAAAGATTCGCGAGAAACTGATCGACGGCGTCGACCGTATCGAGATAGAGCGGTGCGGATGCTGACATGGCTTTTTGAAAGGTACATCGGACCGCCTCACAGAGGGGGGATTTCGCCGAATGAATGCTAGCGGTACCGGTGGCCCCGCGGTGACGGGACTTCCGCAGTAGTTTCGTCGTCATGACCATTGCCGATCAGGATCTGCTCCCCGAGCCGCTGCCCCCTGAGCGGCGAGGCTGGCGTACCGCCGATCTCGCCCGGGCCTCCATCGTTGCGCTGGCCGTCTGGTTCGGGCTGCAGCTGGCGTGGTCCGTGAGCTCACTGCTGTTTCTCGTCTTTCTCGCCACGCTCTTCGGTCTGGCCGTTGGGCGGGGGGTCGATTTCCTCGAGCGGTTCCGGATCCGTCGTGGCATCGCGTCGGCGCTGATCGTGCTCGGCGCGCTCGGCACCATCGGGGGCGTGCTGGCATGGACGGCCCCGACACTGATCGAACAGGGGAAGCAGCTGCAGACCGAGTTCCCGGAAGCGATTCACAAGCTCCAGACGTGGATCGACTCGAAACGCACCGGGCTGGTCGGGACACTTATCAAGTCGGCGGCGGCGCCACGGGCCAGCGCCGGATCGGCGGCGGCCGCGCCGGTCGCCGTGGGCGTACCCACCGCCAGCACGCGCTCGCCGACCGCCGCTCAGGTGATTCGCCAGGCCGCGGACTCGATCGCCGCATCGCCCAGCGAGGCCATCAAGAAGCGCATCACCGAGGGGCTGGGCGGCGCCACCCGCTATTTGTTCTCGTTTGTCTCGAACAC